>JAFEFK010000439.1 GCA_018240625.1 Pseudomonadota bacterium | reverse complement strand
GTCCTGATTGCGCATCAGCTTGCAAACGGCTGCTGCCATTTCAGGCGTGATGCCGCGCGCCAACGCTTTCAGCACATCCGGTGTCGCGACGTCGGACAGCAACCAGTCGCGAAACTCGCCAACCGTGAGCGACGAAACCGGCACGAAAGCATCTGCATCATGCGTATCGATAATAAGACGTGTGACTTCGTCGCTCTCGTACGGAACGACCGCCTCACGCAGGAATTGCTTTAGCGGGACATCGGCGAGCGCCATCCGCGCGGCAACCATCTCCTCGGTGCTCTCGGCGGCCACGCCGGCAAGGCGGTCGCCAGAACGGGGCGGCGTCGCCTTGGCCAGGAGATCGCGCAGATCATCGAAGACATAGGCGTGACGATCGATGATGTGGCGATAAATCATGACGGCTCCGGATGCCGGCGCTCGACCACGCACGGCGACTTCCCGGAATGCTATCACCCGTAGCTCCCCCCGTCATTGCGAGGAACTCAAGGACGATGCATAGCGTCGCCCGGCAGCGACGAAGCAACCCGGTATCGAGAAATCAGCCTAAGGGCTGAGCGGCCGCATTGCGCGACCTACGGAAACGGCAAGCGCCTGTCACAGCGCAGAAGTGGTCGGCTTGGCTCTCACATGGTCGCGCCGAGCACCCAGGGCGCGAATTCGGCGCCGCCAAAATCGAAACTCTCGCTCTTGGTCGGCTTGCCGGATGCTGTCTCCAGCATCAGGTCGAAGATGCGCTGCCCGCATTGCTGCACCGTTTCGTCGCCATCGAGAATGGTGCCGCAATTGATGTCCATGTCGTCTTCCATGCGCCGATACATCGGCGAATTGGTCGCGAGCTTGATCGAGGGCGCGGGCTTGCAGCCGAAAACGCTGCCGCGGCCAGTGGTGAAGCACACCAAATTGGCGCCGCCTGCGACCTGCCCCGTCGCCGCGACCGGGTCGTAGCCCGGCGTATCCATGAACACGAAGCCCTTCTTGGTGACGGCTTCGGCATAGTTCACGACGTCGACGAGGTTGGTGCTGCCGGCCTTTGCCATTGCGCCGAGCGATTTTTCGAGAATCGTGGTGAGACCGCCGGCCTTGTTGCCGGGGCTCGGATTGGCGTTCATCTCCGCGCCCTCGCGCTCGCAATAGGCTTCCCACCACCGCATCAGCCCGACCAGCTTCTCGCCGACCTCGCGGCTGACCGCACGGCGCGTCAGCAGGTGTTCGGCACCGTACGTCTCCGGCGTCTCTGACAGGATGACCGTGCCGCCATGACGCACGAGGAGATCGCTCGCCGCGCCGAGCGCCGGATTGGCCGAGATGCCGGAATAACCATCCGAGCCACCGCATTGCAGCGCCACGGTGAGTTCGCTGGCGGGCACCTCTTCGCGCGTGACCTTGTTGGCATCACCCAGCGCTTCCCTGACGAAGGCAACGCCTGCCTCGGTGGTCTTGCGCGTGCCGCCGATCTCCTGGATCTGCATTTCGCGCAAGCGGCCGGCGAGTTTCTGTTCCTGCATCAAGCCGCCGATCTGGTTGATCTCGCAGCCGAGCCCGAGCACGACCACCGCCGAAAAATTCACGTGACGCGCATAACCGCCAAGCGTGCGCCTCAGAATCGTCAGCGGCTCGTCCTGCGTCATGCCACAGCCGGTCTTGTGGGTCAGCGCCACCACGCCATCGACGTTGGGAAAATCGGCCAACGGATTGTCGCCGGTGAACGGATTCTTCTTGAAGACATCCGCCACC
>JAFEFK010000438.1 GCA_018240625.1 Pseudomonadota bacterium | reverse complement strand
TGCGTTCGAGCAGGCGATCGCGAAGGAAGCCGCAAAACACATCATCGGCAGCGTGCCGCGGCCGCCAGGCTGGAGCGGCTGGCGGATAGAGCCGTCGCAATTCGAATTCTGGCACGACCGCCCGTTCCGCCTGCACGACCGCATCGAATTTCGCCGCGAGGCGCCTAACGCGCCGTGGACAAAAACAAGGCTGTATCCATGACCTCAGACAAGATGAAGCCCAAAGCCGGCATGGCGGCGACGGCCGATCCCAACGCGCCGAAGCGCACGCTGCTCCTGACCGGCGCGAGCCGCGGCATCGGCCATGCCACCGTGATCCGGTTTTCCAGCGCAGGCTGGCGCGTCATCACCTGCTCGCGGCATCCGTTCCCCGAGCAATGCCCGTGGGATGCCGGCCCTGAGGATCATATCCAGGTCGACCTGTCCGATCCCGCCAACACCACGGAGGCGATCCAGGAAATCCGCTCGCGTCTCGCTGGCGGCCAGCTTCATGCACTGGTCAACAACGCGGCGATCTCGCCGAAGGGCGACGGCGGCACGCGGCTCGGCTCACTGAACACCGACATGGAGACATGGGAGAAGGTGTTCCGCGTCAACTTCATGGCGCCGATCATGCTGGCGCGCGGACTGATCGAGGAACTGAAGGCCGCGAAAGGCTCCGTCGTCAACGTCACCTCGATCGCGGGTTCGCGCGTGCATCCGTTCGCGGGCGCGGCCTATGCCACCTCGAAGGCGGCGCTGGCCTCGCTGACCCGCGAGATGGCGGCGGATTTTGGCCGCGTCGGCGTGCGGGTCAATGCCATCGCGCCGGGCGAGATCGACACCTCGATCCTGTCGCCGGGCACCGAGAAGATCGTGCACGAGCAGATCCCGATGGCGCGGCTCGGCACCCCGGACGAGGTGGCGAAGATCATTTATGTGCTGTGTACGGAGACGTCGTCATACGTCAACGGCGCCGAAATCCACATCAACGGCGGCCAGCACGTTTAATAGCAACAGCTACAGCCGCGAGACGGGTGTTTCACCCTCCCCTGGAGGGGGAGGGTCGATTGGAGCGTAGCGACAATCGGGGTGGGGTGAACGCTTGAAAGAGTCACCCCACCCCGATGCTCATTTCATTCGCATCGACCCTCCCCCTCCAGGGGAGGGCGAAGAGATCACTCCGCGTAAAATCGTCGCGGCGGCGCGCGCATCGCCGGCGGCGCGCGCAACATGGGCGCGCTGAGTCCCGCGCTCGAGCAATCGTCGTCGCTCTCACCATCGAGCATCGCCGCGCCGCAATGCCGGCAGCAGCGCGCAAGCGCGCGTTTCGCGGAACGCCTGTCCACACCGGTTTTCCGCAACTGTTGATAGCTGCGGAAATCGAGGACGTTGCGATCTCCCGTTATGACTTTCTCAACCATTGCGGCCCCCGCGATTTCATTCACGCGTTATGACAGCAAGCCCTTGTGGAAACCGTTCAGCCGAACACTCAAATTTTAGGGGGAAAATTGTGACGAGTTCCACCGCGACGGAACGAGCGAGGAAACGCGATCGTCACAACCACTTCTTCATCTTGAAGAACAGGTACGGCAACACGGCGGCTGCGACCATCGCGATCAGCGCCAGCGGATAGCCGAGTGGGTGCTCCAACTCGGGCATGAACTTGAAGTTCATGCCGTAGACCGAGGCGATCAGCGTCGGCGGCATCAACACCACGGCCATCACAGAAAACAGCTTGATGATGTTGTTCTGCTCGAGGTTGACGACGCCGAGCATCGCATCGAGCACGAAGGTGATCTTGTTGGAGAGATACGAGGCGTGGTCGGTCAGGGACGCGACGTCGCGCTGCATGGTCTTGAGTTGCGCCTTCTGTTCCTTGCTCCAGCGACCCGCATCGCTTTCCACCGCAACGAACGACACCATGCGCCCGATCGAGACCAGGCTTTCGCGCACCTTCGAGGTGAGGTCGCCCTTCTTGCCGATGGTGAGCAGGATCTGGGAATAGATCGGCGCATGCCCGCGCGCGGGCGATGGTTCGAAAATTTCAGCCGACACCGTGTCGACGTCGGCGCCGGCGCGTTCAAGGATGTCGGCGCAGCGGTCGATCACGGCGTCCAGCAGTTCCAGCAGCACCGCCTCGCCGTTGATGGCGGCCGCGCAATTCCGCGCCAGCTTGTTCTCCACCAGCGCGAACGGCTTCGGCGCGTCGTAGCGCACCGTGACGAGCCGATGGTTGGCGAGGATGAACGTGACCGGCGTGATCTTCGGGCTTTGGGATTCCGATTGGCACATCAGCGTCGCCGTCATGTAGCGCGCGCCGTTCTCGACATAAAGCCGTGAGGAAATCTCGATCTCCTGCATGTCCTCCCGCGTCGGCACTGCGACGCCGGCGAGCCGCTCCACCGCGTGATCTTCCCCCGGCGTCGGCTTTTCCAGATCGATCCAGACCGCGTTGTCCGGCAGTGCGGCCAGATCGGCGGGAGACGTTTTCCGCAGCACTGCATCGGTCGGCGCGAAGATCGAGAGCATGGCAACTCCGGGAAATGACGGCGCGGAATCAGTGCTTAAGGCGGCTGATCTGAAGTGCGCCAGATCGCGTCAATTTGGCAACCCCGACAGGCCGTCGCGGCGGTGGATGCCGTTGCGCAATTACCGCAGACAGACATCCGATCAATGTCGTCCTTCACACGGCCGTGAAAATCGGCCGCACTCGGCGGTAAAACCCCGTATTTTTGCGGCAAAAATGCCACAGGCGTTGTGCTGCATCGCGACAGCGGGCTCTAAGTACTGGAATTTTAGTGAATTACGGCTTTAATGGGCGTCAGAGGAATCCTGGTCTTTTCGGGCGCGGATCGCCATGGTTCAGCGGGTATTGGAAAAGAAAAATGTCGTCTCTTCGGGTTAAGCTTGGGATTCTGGCCGCCGGTCTGATGCTGTCTGGCTGTATGCAGGCGACGCATTTCGAGGCCACCAACCAGAACGAATTCAAGCCGCGCGACAAGGAATACCTGGCCAAGGTTTCCTATGTGAAGACGCCGGTCGCGGAGCCCTTCCGCCGCGCGATCGTCGAGTATCACCGCAAGGAAGCGCCGGGCTCGATCATGGTCGATTCCGACAATCACTACCTCTACTACGTACTCGATGGCGGCAAGGCGATCCGCTACGGCATCACCGTCGGCGAAGAAGCGATGGCATGGTCCGGGATCGCCAAGGTCGGCAGCATGACCGAATGGCCGGCCTGGCATCCGACACCAGGCGAAATCGAGCGTCTTGGCGTGCCGAAATTCGTCGCCCCCGGTCCGGACAATCCGATGGGCTCGCGCGCGCTTTATCTTTATGCCAACGGCAAGGACACGCTGTTCCGGATTCATGGCACCAACCAGCCCGAATACATCGGATCTTCGATTTCCTCAGGCTGCATCCGCATGACCAATGAAGACGTGATCGATCTCTACAGCCGGGTGAAGATGGGGACCGTGGTCGTCGTGCTGGAGCCGCATCACGGCGACTCGCCGTACAATTCGAGGATGGCATTGCAGGGCAGCGGCGGCACGACTTACTAGCTAGCTGCTGCGACATCGCAATTCCCAAAAGCGCCGGCTCTCCGGCGCTTTTTTATGCTCCGACGCTGAGATCCACGCGCCTTACCGACCGCCCATGCACGCCCATCTATCGGGTGAACAATGACCTGAGGAACGGCGGCAGCTCGTTGTGACGATTCCGCTTCCGCTTGCGTTTCGGAGGCTTTGCGGCGGCAGGCCGGGACGACGGTGCGGACACCGACGCGGGCAGCGTTGACTTTGAGGATGCCGACCGCTTCGCGCTGATTGCGGGCGGAGACCGTTTCGCGGGCTCAGGCGCGGCATCCCGTTGCACAACCGGTGGCGCAGCCTGCGGAGTAACAGGTGATTGTTTCGCGGGCTCCGGGGACGGAACCGGCGCCTTGCCTTCTCCCTCGGCAACTTCGCGGGGCGGCGCATCAGCAGGACGTTCGGCGGGCAACAGCGGCGCGACCGCCGGCATGGAATCGTAAAGCTCCCAGTGACAAATCCGGTAGCCGTTGCGGCGCTGCGCGAGATCGAGATGAATGTGATTCTCGTGGTAACCGTCCGACCCCGGTCCCAGCACCGTGGTAAATCGCGCGCAGACCGAGTCCATTACCTTCTCGCGCAGATCCCTCGCCACAGCGCGATCGGTCAGCCCGATAAACCGGCCATCGGCGAGCCTGAGCCCACGGACATCCAGTGCGTTGGCCTTGCCATGCTCGGACAATTTTGCTCCGGCGACCCGGTTGCGCCCCCGGCATTCAAACGAATCGAAATTGTCGAGCTCGCTGACACGGCTGCCAAGCCCCTCCGCCAGCGGCGCCATGTCAGTGCGAACCCAGTCCGCGATCGCCGACGCCATGGTACAGCGCAGGGTGGCGGCGGGCTTGACCGGGACCCGGGTCCGGTCCGGCAGCACGACGGCCTCCAGACGAACGAGATCGTCACCCCCACAGGCGCCTGGACCCGTGATTGCGGGAAGGCTCGGGGCGATGGCCACCGCATCGGTCAGGGCCAGACGGCAGGCGGAAGGCGGTAACGGCACAGACGGCGCTGGCGGCGTCTCCGGGCCGGGGGCCGTGCCTGGGCCGGCCTGCTTGCCATCCAGCGCGGGTGCTGTAGCCGGGCGCGGCTGCGGCAATGGTATCTTGGCTTCTGCCGGCGCCGCCGACGATATCAGCAGTGCTCCGAGTGTAACCATGGCCCATTGGTCGCGGCTCCGGACGCCACAAGGCCATTTGCGACCCGCTTCCCCCGCGCTAAACTTCATGCCAAATCCCTGCGGGGACAACGACAACCAAGGTCAATCCAGGAGGAGCGTTCGAATGCGTGGTTTGATGCAAGACTGGCCCATGCTGTGTCATCGGATTATCGATCATGCGGCGAAGGTCCATGGCAAGCGCGAGGTCGTGACGCGATCGGTCGAGGGTCCTATTCATCGGACCAATTACGCCGAAATTCGCGGCAGAGCGCTGAAAGTCGCGCAGCGACTGGATCGTGAAGGCATCAAACTCGGCGATCGCGTCGCTACCATTGCATGGAACACCTGGCGCCATCTCGAATCCTGGTACGGCATCATGGGCATCGGCGCCGTCTGCCATACCGTCAATCCGCGCTTGTTCCCGGATCAGATCGCCTGGATCATCAACCATGCGGAAGACCGCATCGTGATGACCGATACCACGTTCGTTCCGATTCTGGAGAAGATTGCCGACAAGCTGCCCAGCGTCGAGCGCTACGTCGTGTTCACCGACAAGGCGCAC
The DNA here is from genome assembly GCA_018240625.1 of Pseudomonadota bacterium. GTDB lineage: Bacteria > Pseudomonadota > Alphaproteobacteria > Rhizobiales > Xanthobacteraceae > Nitrobacter. The sequence goes on along the minus strand of JAFEFK010000438.1, from coordinate 3,692 downwards.
ATGCCGCAAACGACGCTGAAGAACGCGATCGCTTATGAGGACTGGATCGCCGAGGTCGACGGCAACTTCGAATGGAAGATGTTCGACGAAAACACCGCCTGCGCCATGTGCTACACGTCGGGCACCACGGGCGATCCGAAGGGCGTGCTCTATTCCCATCGCTCCAACGTGCTTCACTCCATGATGGCCAACAACGGCGATGCGCTCGGCGCGACGTCGAAGGACGTCATGCTGCCGGTAGTTCCGCTGTTCCACGCCAATAGCTGGGGCATCGCGTTCTCCGCGCCGGCGATGGGCACCAAGCTGGTGATGCCGGGGGCCAAGCTTGACGGCGCGTCGGTCTACGAATTGCTGTCGACTGAAAAGGTTACCTACACCGCGGGCGTTCCGACGGTGTGGCTGATGCTGCTGCAGCACATGGAGAAGAACAATCTCAAGCTACCCGATCTGAGGGTCGTGATCTGCGGCGGTTCGGCGATGCCGCGCTCCATGATCAAGGCCTTCGACGATATGGGCATCGAGGTCCGCCACGCCTGGGGCATGACGGAGATGTCGCCGCTCGGCACCGTCGGCGCGCTGCAGGGCCAGTTCGCCAACCTGAAGGGCGACGCCAAGCTCGACGTGCTGCAGATGCAGGGCTACGCGCCGTTCATGGTGGAGATGAAGATCACCGACGACGCCGGCAAGGAACTGCCGTGGGACGGCAAGACCTTCGGGCGGCTCAAGGTGCGCGGCCCCGCGATCTCCGGATCGTACTTCCGGGTCAAGGACAACATCCTCGACGAGAACGGCTTCTTCGATACCGGTGACGTCGCCACCATCGACGAGTATGGCTACATGCGCATCACGGATCGCTCGAAGGACGTGATCAAGTCCGGCGGCGAATGGATTTCGTCGATCGACCTGGAGAATCTTGCCGTCGGGCATCCCAAGGTGGCGGAAGCCGCCGTGATCGGCGTCTATCATCCGAAATGGGATGAGCGACCGCTGCTGATCATTCAGCTCAAGGAAGGCCAGAGCGCGACCCGCGAAGACATTCTCAAATACATGGACGGCAAGATCGCGAAATGGTGGATGCCCGACGATGTCGCATTCGTAGACGGCATTCCGCATACCGCGACGGGCAAGATTCTGAAAACCGCCTTGCGGGACCAGTTCAAGGAATACCGCTTCCCCAACGCCGCAGCGTGACAGCCAACAACCTATCGCCTTCATGCCCGGCCTCGTGCCGGGCATCCACACCTGCTTAACGGTCGAAGCAAGACGTGGATGGCCGGGGGCATAGACGAGCGAAGCGACGCCGTTCTTCGAACGGCCATCCCCGGCCATGACGATGATGTTTTGCTGATTGGGCGGCGCTCGATCCATCCTTGAATTTTCCACGGGACCGTGGTCTCAAACGGGACAGTCAAACCCGGCAGAACGCAATCGATGGCCCGCAGGTTTTCCGCTCCCTATCAGTCGGAACCATTCTCCGCGCTCGCCATCTGGGCGCGGCGGCTTGCGGTATTCTCGGCTGTCGCGACCGTGGTATCGATCATTGTTGTCCGATACGGCTTCCTCGAAATGAAGCCCGCGCTGGTGACGTTCTTCGGCGCCCTGGCTTGCGCGGGGCTCTCGATTGTCGTGGCATTTGCTGCCTTCGTGGCGCTCTGGCGCAATGGCTCGCGCGGCATGGGGCGCATCCTGACGGCGCTGCTCTTGGATGTGCTCATTCTGGCCTATCCGGCCTATCTGGCCGTGAAATACCGGAACCTGCCGGCTATCCACGACATCACCACCGATCCGATCAACCCGCCGCAGTTCGAGGCTTTGGCACGGCTGCGCGGCACGGACGGCGCCAATACCGCGGTCTATGCCGGACTCTATTCGGCCGAGCAGCAGCGCGCGGCCTATCCCGACATCGAGCCCGTCGACCTCGACGTGCCGGCCCAACGCGCCTTTGAAATCACGCAGCGCCTGGTCGCCCGGCGCAAGTGGCTCGTGATCGACGAGCGGCCGCCGCAGCCGCCGAAGCGTGCCGGGCGCATCGAGGCGGTGGCACTGACCCCGATCATGGGATTCCGCGAAGATGTATCGATCCGGGTCATGCCGAATGGCGACGGATCGCGCGTCGATATCCGCTCGTCGTCGCGCTATTTCGAAAGCGATCTCGGCAGCAACGCTGCACGCGTCACCAGCCTGATCGACGACATCAATGCCGCGGCCGAAAATAATCCGGATGAGCCGGTGAAAAAGCCGCGCGCGCCGGTCAAGCCGCCAGCCAAGGGCGCGGCGAAGCGATAGGAGCTTATGCCAAGCGGTAGCTGCCGCCGATCACGGGATCGCCGTCGGTGAGCACCATGCCGCGCGCCACCAGATCCTCCAGATGCGCCAGCACGGAATAGCCGGCCGCACCGGACAGCCGGGGATCGAGACCGATATAGATGGCGCGAACCATCGTCGGAATATCGGCCTCGCCTTTCCCGAGCCGATGCAGGATCGAAGCTTCGCGCGCCCGGCGATGCCGCATCAGGAAGCGCACGAAGCGCGGCGCATCCGGAATCTCCGGTCCGTGACCGGAGAAATACAGTTGCTCATCACGATGTGAAAGCTTCTCCAGCGAGGCCATGTAGTCGATCATCGAGCCGTCGGGCGGCGCCACGATCGAGGTCGACCAGCCCATGACGTGGTCACCGATAAAGAGAATTTTCCGATCTTTCCAGGCGAAGGCCATGTGGTTCGCCGTGTGGCCCGGTGTGGTCACGGCTTCCAGCGCCCAGCCGTCGCCGGTCACGACGTCCCCGTCGCGGAGTTCGATGTCCGGCCGGAAGCCGCGGTCCGCGCCGGACTCCGGATTGTGCTTCTCGCTTTCGAAACGCGGCCGCGATGCACGATGCGGCCCCTCCGCATAAACCGGCGCGCCCGTCGCAGCCTTGATGCGCGCGGTGTTGGGCGAATGATCCTTGTGGGTATGCGTGACGAAGATGTGCGTCACGGTTTCGCCCCTGACGGCATCGAGCAGCGCCTTCGCATGCGCTTCGCTATCCGGACCCGGATCGATGATCGCGACCTTGCCGCGACCGACGATGTAACTCACCGTGCCTGTGAAGGTGAAGGGGCTCGGGTTGTCGCACAACACACGCCTGACACCGGGCACGACTTCTTCGACGACGCCCGGTCTCAGCGGGAAGTCGCGGTTGAACGGGACGTCTTCATTATCGTCGGACATGAGGGACTTCCGCTGATTTCGTCATCCTGAGGTGCGAGCGACTGCGAGCCCCAAAGGATGACGAATTGAATGGCCCACCCTTCGAGACGCCGCGAAGGCGCGGCTCATCAGGATGACGTGTTGCCAGGCCTTACGAAAACGCCTGGATGCCGGTGATGGCGCGGCCGAGGATCAGCGCGTGAACGTCATGCGCGCCCTCGTAAGTGTTGACGGTCTCGAGGTTCGCGGTGTGGCGCATCACGTGATACTCGATCTGGATGCCGTTGCCGCCGTGCATGTCGCGCGACATCCGGGCGATGTCGAGCGCCTTGCCGCAGTTGTTGCGCTTGACGATCGAGATCATGTCCGGGTGCATCTTGCCTTCGTCCATCAGGCGACCGACACGCAGGCTGCCCTGAAGCCCCAGCGAAATGTCGGTCATCATGTCCGCGAGCTTCTTCTGCACCAGTTGCGTGGCGGCGAGCGGCCGGCCGAACTGCTT
>JAFEFK010000437.1 GCA_018240625.1 Pseudomonadota bacterium | reverse complement strand
GGGAACGGAAATAGTCTTGCCGCAGTTCGCCCGTACAATGGCTGGCAACAACAATCGACATTCCTGGGAACTGCCATGACCGAAACCGACAGCTATCTGCTCGGACGCGCCGATGCCGAAGTCGAGCGGCTGACGCGCCAGATCGTCACCCTCGGTTCGGACTCCGAGGCGCAACTCGATCGCATTGGAATCAAACACGGCGAAAAGGTCGTCGACCTCGGCTGCGGTCCCGGCGGTGTGCTGCACCTTCTGGCTGAACGCGTCGGCAGAAGCGGCCATGTGCTCGGCATCGATCGCGGTCGCCATTTCGTCGAGTTGGCCCGGCGCTTTGTCGGAGAGCGCGGGTTAACGCAAGTGGACGTCCGCGAGGGCGACGCCTACGACACCGGCTTGCCGCGCGCGTTGTTCGATGGCGGGCATATGCGGCTGTTGCTCGTCAATGTGCCCGAGCCCGAGCGGGCGGTGCGCGAACTCGTGGCGCTGGTGCGTCCCGGCGGCTGGGTCGCGAGTTTCGAAGCCGATTATCTGCCGTGCTGTTGCGATCCGCCGCTGCCGGCGCTGGACCGGCTGATGGACGCGTATGCGACCTATGCGCGTGCGCAAAACATCGACCTTGCGGTTGGCCGCCGTATCCATCGGCTGTTCCGCGCGGCCGGCGTCACCGACATTGCGGTCGACGCCATCGTGCACGTATTTCCGTCAGGTCACGAGCGGCGCTGGTTCCAGAAACGGCTGATCGACAATGTGCGGGAGCGGATGCTGGAGGCGGGCTTCATCACGCGCGAGGACCTGGCGCGCGACATGGCCGCGCTCGAGGCGCACCTCGCGCGGCCGGACGTTCAGGTGACGTCGAATGTGTTCTTCCGGCTGACGGGGCGGGTGGGGCACGGACCCGTGGCGGCGCGGGCTCATTGATATGATCGGAAGGAGTACGCGCGGGCATGTGACGCTGCTTGTCCGGATGCGTTCGCCCGGATTTGAGTGGTGCCGAGGCAAACACGAGTCTAGAGTCGGGCCCATGTCACGATTCATTATGTCACGATTCATGCAGTTCTTGGTTGTCATCGTCCTGTCGCTGTCGACCGCTGCTGCTGTGGCCGCGCCGCGTCACAAGAAGCACGGACAACGCACGCATAACTACGGTTTTCTGCCGGGTTATCATCAGCCGCTGAACAACGCGGCGCCGCTGTTCAGGCAGGACCCCGAGGTGCTGCGCATGGCACGCCGCGAGCGCCGCCACTGGTACATCGGTCCGACGCCACGCTATTACGGCTATGACGGCAACCAGTATTATTTCGGCCGCCCCGGCTTCTATCGCGGCCGCTACAACGGCGGCGGCGTCGGGCCCTGCTGGACCCAGACGCCGATCGGTCCAGTGTGGACCTGCGGATGAGGGGTGCTGATCCGCGCCGGGCCTGTTAGCTGTCGAAGCCGACGAACACGGTCGCGTCCTCGACCGACTTGCGTTCGGACACCACGGCGTTCGCGGGAAAGCTCTCGTCCGGCCATCCGAGCGCGATGCTTTTCATGATGACCTGATCGTCGGCAATGCCGGCGTGCTCGCGCACCACCGGCGACTGCATGATGCCCTGGCTGTTGATGACCGCGCCCAGCCCGCGCGACCAGGCGGCATTGACCAGCGCGGTCGCCACCGCGCCGCAATCGAACGGCGTATCGTCGCTGCCGTCGAGCACCCGGTCGTAGGTCACGATCACGCAGACCGGCGCGTCGAACTGGCGGAAGCCGCGCAGCACCCAATCCTGCCGCATCGCCTTGTCGTCGCGCGCGATGCCCATGGCCGAGAACAACTGTTTTGCGACGCCGACCTGCCGGTCGCGGTGAGGACCTGCGAACGGCTGCCCGGTGCGAAATTCGCGCGATTGCGGGACGCCCGCGATCATTCGTTCGGTATTCCCGGCGCGAATTTTATTCAGCGGCTCGCCGGTGACGACATAGAAATTCCACGGCTGGGTGTTCATCGACGACGGCGCGCGCATCGCAAGCCCGATGATCTCCTCGATCAGTTTGCGCGGCACAGGATCGGGCTTGTAGCCGCGAATGCTGCGGCGGCCCAGAATGACGTCGTCGAAGTTCATGGGGGTTTTCCGGATTGGTTTTGCATGGACGCGATATTCGGGATTCAAAGGGCAGGGCGCAAGAGCCGCTGTCATTGGAAGATATTGACGCGACCTGGGCTCACATGGAATCGCGGTGAGCGGCTCTTCACCTCTCCGCTTGCGGGGGTCGACCGGCACGCGCAGCGAAGCCGGTCGGGTGCGGCTCTTTAACGCTGCTCTCACCCCAGCCCTCTCAGCGCTGCTCGCGGCGCGGCCCGCAAGCGGGAGAGGGTGCGCGCAGTGCCCGGCCACACGTTTCCTTAAAATGTGAAGGGCTCTGTCTTGGCGAGACCTGCGCCTTGCAGACATGCAGTATCGGCCCTGTTGTTTTAAGGCGGCGCGCGCGAGGCTTGCCGCGTTCGCGCAAAAG
>JAFEFK010000436.1 GCA_018240625.1 Pseudomonadota bacterium | reverse complement strand
CAACGGCCGGGCGACTGCGGGAGCCGCGGGGCAGTGGGGCATCCTGTTCCAGCAGGGCGCGCTGTTTTCATCGCTGACGGTGCGGCAGAACATTCAGTTTCCATTGCGTGAAAATCTCGATCTCTCCGACGCGCTGATGGACGAGATCGCCACCGCCAAACTCGAAATGGTCGGGCTCAAGCCCGAGGACGGCGACAAGTTTCCCTCCGAACTGTCCGGCGGCATGACCAAGCGGGTGGCGCTGGCGCGGGCGCTCGCGCTGGATCCCGCGATCGTGTTTCTCGACGAGCCAACGTCCGGCCTCGACCCGATCGCGGCCGGAGATTTCGATGTCCTGATCAAGACATTGCAGAAAACACTGGGGCTGACGGTGTTCATGGTCACGCATGATCTCGCCAGCCTCAACACCGTCTGCGACCGCGTCGCGGCGCTGGCGGACGGCAAAATCGTGGCGATCGGCCCGATGCGCGACCTGCTTCAATCGGAACATCCCTGGGTGCGGGCCTATTTCCACGGCAAGCGCTCCCAAATGCTGCAACCTCAGGCGAGTTGAACCATGGAAACCCGCGCTCCCTTCGTCGTTGTCGGCGCTTTCGTCATCGCAGCCATCGCTGCTGTGTTCGGCTTCGTCTACTGGCTGCACAACACCGGCGGTCTCGGGCCGCGTGCGGACTATCACATCCAGTTCGAGGGATCGGTGCCGGGACTTCTGGTCGGCGCCGCCGTGCTGTTCAACGGCATCCGGGTCGGTGAAGTCACAGAACTCGGTCTCGCGCCGGACACGCCACGCGGCGTGAAGGTCACCGTTTCCGTCGCATCCACGACGCCGGTCCGCGCCGACACCAAGGTTGGCCTCGAATTCCAGGGCCTGACCGGCGTTCCGGTGATCGCGCTGGAAGGCGGCACGATGGTGGCCAACGCCGGGAAGGTGCCGACGCTGGTTGCCGAACCCGGCGCCGGTCAGGGCATGACGCGGGCGGCGCGCGATGCTTTGCGGCGAGTGGATTCCGTTCTCGCGGAGAATTCCGAGCCGCTGAAAGATACCATCGCCAATTTCAAGGTGTTTTCAGAAGGACTGGCGCGCAACACCGCCAAGCTCGATGGCATCGTGGGGGGCCTTGAGCGGATGACTGGCGTGACGGCTCCGCCACCGAAGATCACCTACGATCTGCATGCTTTGCAAAGTCAGGGGCCGGCTGCCAAGATCATTCACGGGCGGCTGGCGATTCCGGCGCCCACCGCAGTCACGATGCTGGAGACGCAGCGTTTCCTGTTTTCGCCCCCGCAGGAATTTCCAGACTTCGCACAGGCGATGTGGGCGGACGACCTGCCGAAGCTCGTGCAAGCGCGGTTGATCGACAGCTTCGAGAACTACGACATCATGCACGCGCCGCTTCGGATGGCCGAACCCGGGCAATCCGATTTTCAGCTTCTGATCGATGTCAGGTATTTCCGCGTCGCTGCCGCAGCCAAGCCGGTCGCCGAGATCGGGTTATCGGCACGGATCGTCGACAAGGACGGCAATGTTGCGGCTGCGCGCCTTTTCGAGGAAAACGAGACGTTCGATCAGGTCCGGCCACCGGAGGCCGCGGCTGCGTTCAACGCGGCGTTTGGCAGGATTGCAAAAGATATGATCGCCTGGACGGTGCAGGCACTGCCATAGCGGCTCCGGACATTCATTCGAGGCTTTTCATATACGACAGCAGATCGTGGATCTGATCGGGCTCGAGTTGGAATTCGGGCATGGTCGGATGGCCCGTGAAAATGCCCTCGGCCAGCGCCTCGCCGAGATTCTCTATCGGGTAGCGCAGGTGAAGAGTCCGGAACGGAGGCGCGATCTTCAACGGGCTCCGGGTTACCCGATCCACCGAATGGCATCTTGCGCAATTGGTGATGGCGAACGTTTTGCCGCGCTGCTCGGCCGGTGACATGGCGAGAGCTGGAGTTGTCGCCAGCAGCGAGAGAAGCATGTGCCGCAGAGCCAGCCGAAGCATGACAAGCCAATCTTTTTGAGGTGCACCCACAACGACCGCAAAAACTTGATAGTCGGGCGAAAATGGATCTCCTTGATCTAGATCAAGAGGCGGATGACCGATCCGGTAAAATGCGATTGAGCCGTAGAGCGACTTCGATCGTTCGCGTTCGGAGCTCATGGTGGAGCGCGTATGAAGAGTTCTTTGCCTGCAGGCCAGTTAGAGGAGCTGCTTTGCATCGACTGCGCGGTGCGGCGGTCGGGCATCTGCGCGGCGCTCGATCCGGACGAGCTGCAGGAGCTGGATCGTCTAGGCCGGCATGTCCACTTCCAGTCGCGCGCCACCGTATTCGCCCAGGAGGAGCTGGCCACGTCATTCTATAATTTGATAGAGGGTGTGCTGAGGCTTTATAAGCTTCTGCCGGATGGGCGGCGGCAGATTGTGGGATTTGCGTTGCCCGGGGATTTTCTGGGAATGGCGGTTTCCGCACGTCACGGTTTTTCCGCCGATGCCATCGGGCCTGTCGTCGTTTGCCAGTTCGCCAGAGCCTCTTTCTCGCAATTTATCGCGGACAAGCCGCATCTCCTGCGCCGGATCAACGCATTTGCCGCTCGCGAACTGAACCTGGCGCAGGAACACATGGTCCTGCTCGGGCGCCGGACGGCCGAGGAAAGAGTTGCAAGTTTTCTGATCGGCTGGCGCGATCGATTGGCTCGCCTCAAGGGTCCGGCGCAAACGGTAGCGTTGCCCATGAGTCGTCAGGATATCGCAGATTTCCTGGGCCTGACCATTGAGACCGTGAGTCGCACATTCACCAGGCTTGAACGTGACGAAGTGATCGAAATCATGCCCGGAAGAATAACCTTTCTGAAGGCTGCACGCGCCGAAGCTTTAGCTGCGGTGTAAAGAAATCTTGTCGCGAGACGATCGAGGTTAATTCAGGTCAAACAGGAGGCGGGCCATGCCCGAAGCTTGGAGACGCGCGCCATGCCGACTTTGACCGTCAGTACAGGCCGCGCACCCAAACATACAATCCCACTGAAACGATCAAGACGAGGGTTAGGAGCGACGCCACGAGTTGGGCTCCCTCTCTGGGTTTTGAGCGTTGCCTAAACACCAGGTTCGCCAACAGCAATTTGAGAGCGAATTTTTGCATCGTACTGTAGGTTGCCGCGTCGGCTGACGCACATCGGGGGTAGCCTCGAACCGAGGAGTATAACCCAAAAATATTATTGGATTTGGAGACGATCCAATGCTTGATCTGGATCAAGCAAAGATCGTGTATGCTATGCATTTTCGACCGATGTTCCAGTTCGGTTTTCCTGTCATTCTATCCAAAACCGGTAGCTCTCATGCCAGATGGCTCTGCCACCGCCCATGTCTTTCGCCCGAAAAT
>JAFEFK010000435.1 GCA_018240625.1 Pseudomonadota bacterium | reverse complement strand
CTGCGAGCCGGGTGAGGGGGCGCTGACATGTCGAGAACCGGAGCCCCCTCACCCGCGCCTGCGGCGCGCCCTCTCCCCAGTGGGGAGAGGTGAAGAAAAAAAGGCTCAGAGCCGAGGGTATCATCACGTCACGCGCCCTTCGGTTGGAAGTTCGGGTGGATCACCGCGCCGTCCTTGGTCAGTGCGGTGGCCTTGACCAGTTCGTCGTCCCAGTTCACCGCAAGCGCCTTGGTCGTCTTGTCGACCAACGTCTCGATGAAGGAAAACAGGTTGCGCGCGTAGAGGCTGGACGCCGAGGCGGCAATGCGCCCCGCGACATTGGTAAAGCCGACGATCTTCACGCCATCGACCTCGGCGATCTCGCCCGCTTTCGCACCCTCGACGTTGCCGCCGCGCTCGACAGCGAGATCCACCAGGACCGAGCCCGGCTTCATCGATTTCACCATAGCGGAGGTGACGAGTTTTGGCGCAGGGCGGCCCGGAATCAGCGCCGTGGTGATGACGATGTCCTGCTTCTTGACGTGGTCGGCGGTGAGCGCGGCCTGCTTGGCCTGATACTCTTTCGACATTTCCTTGGCGTAGCCGCCGGCGGTCTGCGCGTTCTTGAACTCCTCGTCCTCGACCGCGAGGAATTTGGCGCCAAGACTTTCCACCTGCTCCTTGGTGGCGGGCCGCACGTCGGTCGCAGTGACCACGGCGCCAAGACGCCGCGCGGTCGCGATCGCCTGCAGGCCGGCGACACCGACGCCCATCACGAACACCTTCGCGGCCGGAATGGTGCCCGCCGCGGTCATCATCATCGGAAACGCGCGGCCGAAGGCTTCGGCGGCTTCAATGACGGCGCGATAGCCTGCGAGATTGGCCTGGCTCGACAGCACGTCCATCACCTGCGCGCGCGTGATGCGCGGCATCAACTCCATCGCGAAGGCAGAAACGCCGGAATCGGCGATCGTCTTCAGCGCCGCCTCGTTGCCGTAAGGGTCCATGATCGCGATCACCAGCGCGCCGCGCTTGTATTGCGCGAGTTCACTGGCTTCCGGCCGCTTCACCTTGATGACGATGTCGGCGTCCTTCAGCGCATCGGCGCTGACAGTGGCTCCGACTGCCGCGAAATCCGAATCCAGCAGCCCCGACTTGATGCCAGCGCCGGGCTCGATCGCAACGTCCACGCCGAGCGCCTTGAATTTCTTCACCGTATCGGGCGACGCCGCCACCCGCGGCTCGGACGGATCGATTTCCTTCGCTATCGCAATCTTCATGACGCCTCCCGCAGCCGCGTATGACTAAATCACCAGCCGCGTCGCTAGTGAACGAAAATTTCAGGACGGTCAGGAGAACGACCGAGAAATCAGGTGAGGAAGATCGCCATCATGGCAACGATAAAAATGACTACGGCAGACCCGTACTTCACCAGCATGAGGAAGCCTTCATAGGTCTGCTCGTGCGCGGGATAATCGTTTCCGTCCGCGGTCGTGTAAGCCACTTCGTTATGATCTGTCACGTCAAGTCTCCAGCCAGAGGCGATATTGCCCGTGGAAATAGCGTAATCGCGATGACAGGGCAACGGCAGCAGGCCCTCGACGCGTGCTGTCATCGCCTATTTGTTGTTCAGATCTAGCCAATCGACGGCCTCCTCAAGTCTGCGCTCGCCACGGCGCTTCGTCATCCTCGGTGCGGCCCTCATTAAGGCGATCAAGGAACTCAGAGGTGGTCTGCCACGCTCCGCAGCCATCATCCCGACATTCGAGGACCTGGATGGAGACCGCGAGGCAGAAAGCCTCCGGATATTCCCGGATTCAACTTTAGAATCATTCCAGATTACAACCGGCCGAAGCGCGATATCCGCCTTGTCACGAGGGTCGGCGCGCCCTTACCATTGCACCAACGGCGGGACGGGGGGGCTCGTTTGCTATCAGCCGTACGGCGAGTTGCGCATTTTGCCGCACTCGCAAACGCATACCCTCACGATCGCGCCAGCGCCTGTGACCATCCACGCTGGTCAGAGCGCTCATAAGCGGCGTGGGGGGAGAGCGCTTCATGTGGAATCAAGTCTATAATCCGTTCGGCAACGCCGCGCTGTCGACCATCGCCGCGGCGATACCTGTCGTGACGCTGCTTGTCCTCATCGCCAGCGGCAAGGTCAAAGCCCACATCGCTGCGATCATCGCGCTCATCGTCGCCAATCTCATTGCGATCTTCGCCTTCACCATGCCGGCGGGCATGTCGATTCGGGCCTCGGTCCTCGGCGTGGTGACCGGTTTCTTCCCGATCGGCTGGATCGTTCTCAACGTCATCTTCATGTACCAGCTCACCGTCGCGTCCGGCCGCTTCGAGACGCTGCAGCGTGCGGTCGGCGGCGTGACCACTGACAGGCGGCTTCAGTTGCTGCTGATCGCGTTCTCGTTCGGCGCTTTCTTCGAGGGCGCATCGGGCTTCGGCACCCCGGTTGCGATCACGGGCGCGATCCTGATCGGCCTCGGCTTCTCGCCGCTGGCCGCCTCGGGCCTGTCATTGATCGCGAATACGGCACCCGTCGCCTACGGCGCGCTGGGAACGCCGATCCAGGGACTTGCTTCCGTCACCGGTCTTGATCCCTATCTGCTCGGCGCCATGGTCGGCCGGCAATTGCCGATCTTCTCGCTGATCGTGCCGTTCTGGGTGGTGTGGGCCTTCGCCGGCTGGAAGGGCATGAAGGAAGTATGGCCCGCGATTCTCGTAACCGGCGTCTCGTTCGCGGTCCCGCAATTCCTGATCTCGAACTATGTGAACCCGTGGATCGTCGACATCGGCGCATCCCTGATCTCGATGGCGTGTCTCATCGGCTTCCTGAAGGTGTGGCAGCCGAAGAAGCTGTGGACGTCGCCGGCGCTGCGCAGCCACGATATCTCGGCCGATCTCGCCAAGCCGGACATGAGCACGACCATGCCGAAGCTGACGTCGGCGGAAATCTGGTCGTCGCTGGTGCCGTGGATCATCGTCTGCATCGTGCTGCTGATCTGGGGCACGGGCGGATTCAAGGCCGCGGTCAATCCGTGGGCGACCTGGAACTATGCGGTGCCCGACCTCGACAAGGTAATCATGAAGGTCGCGCCGATCGTTCCGAAGCCAACGCCGGAAGGCGCGGTGTTCTCCTTCACCTGGCTGTCTTATACGGGCACCGGCATGCTGATCGCGGCGATCATCTCCGGCTTCGTGATGGGTTTTGGGCCGGGCAAGATCCTCGCCGTCTACGGCAGGACCCTGAAGATCTGCGCGGTGTCGCTGATTACGATCTCGGCGATGCTGGCGATCGGCACGCTGACCCGCCTCTCCGGCATCGACGCGACCCTCGGTCTCGCCTTTGCCGCGACCGGCGTGCTCTATCCCTTCTTCGGCACGCTGCTCGGCTGGTTGGGCGTGGCTCTGACGGGATCGGACACCGCGTCGAACGTGCTGTTCGGCAATCTGCAGAAGATCACCTCGCAACAGCTCGGCCTGTCACCGATCCTGATGAGCGCCGCCAACTCGTCCGGCGGCGTGATGGGCAAGATGATCGACGCTCAATCGATCGTCGTCGCCTCCACGGCGACCAACTGGTACGGGCATGAAGGCACGATCCTGCGCTTCGTGTTCAAGCATTCGATCGCGCTGGCCTGCCTGGTCGGCCTGTTCGTGATGCTGCAGGCCTACGTCCATCCGTTCACAGAAATGGTGATCAGCGCACCGGTGAAGTAGACGGACAAATATCAAGACAAAATCCCCGCGGTGTGAACCGCGGGGATTTTTGTTTTGCGCGTCGACGCACTACAGTTCGCGCTAACTTTTCGCCGCGCTAATCCTTCGGCCAGTTATCCCTGATCCAGCGCGTCAGGCTTTCCTCGCTGACTTCGCCAGCGGCAAGGGAGAGGATGATGGCAGCAGCGTCTGCCTCGGGCACGATAAAATCCAGACCATTGATGCCGAGGAAGGTATAGAGCGCCAGTAGCGACGTACGCTTGTTGCCGTCAACAAACGGATGATTGCGCGCAACGCCAAACGCATAAGCCGCCGCCAGCTCCGGCAACTCTCCACTTTCATAAGACCACTTGTTACGCGGCCGCTGAAGCGCGGATTCCAGCATTCCTTCGTCGCGCAAACCCGCCGCGCCGCCGTGGATGGCAAGCTGCTCATCATGGATCGCGATCACGATCTCGCGCGTCAGCCAAACGGGCTCATCCATGCGAGCCCCCCCACAAATTCTACTTTGCCAACTCGGCCAGCGCATTGTGATATCGCTTCATGCCGCGTCGAGCGACTTCCATCGCCTTTTCGAAATTTGGATCGTGGGGCGTCAATAACAAGCCACCGTTGGCCTGCTCCACTGGGAAAAGCTTGTCGCCTTCTTTCAGGTTGAAGCGCGCCAACAATTCCTTCGGCAAGATGACGCCCACCGAATTTCCGATCTTCCTGATCTCGATGGTCATGACGAGAATTCCTTTTCAGTTGCGCCCAATCGCGCGGGAAATCGAGGATGAACATGACGAACGGTCCCGCTGTTATACAAAACGTATAACATGTCCTCATCCCGCGTTCAACATTTGTTTTACGGAGCTATTTGCTCAGCTCGGCCAATGGCCTAGCCCATAG
>JAFEFK010000434.1 GCA_018240625.1 Pseudomonadota bacterium | reverse complement strand
GCGCTCGGCGGATGTCGACTTCCTGACCATCGGGCAATATCTGCAGCCGACCCGCAAACATCACGCCGTCATGCGTTATGTCACGCCGGATGAATTTTCGGGCTATGAGACGGTCGCCTACACCAAGGGCTTCCTGATGGTGTCTGCGAGTCCGCTGACGCGCTCGTCCCATCATGCCGGCGACGACTTCGCAAAGCTGCAGGCCGCGCGCGCCGCGCAGGCGCGCTAGTCGCGCTTCCGCTCATGCAACGCGTTCTGGTCATGGGCTCGTCCGGATCGGGCAAATCCACGTTTGCGCAAAAACTCTCGGCCATGACGGGCATCCCGGTCATTTCGCTGGACGCTCTGTTCTGGAAACCAGGCTGGACTCCCTCGGAGGCCGCCGAATTCGACGCACGGGTGACCGACGCGATGAATGCCCCATGCTGGATCATGGACGGAGATTATCTCGCCCATGTCGGCAACTTGCGGCGCGAACGGGCCGACACCGTAATCTGGTTCGATCTGCCGCGCGCGACCTGTATGATCGGGGTCATGACAAGAATCGCCAAGACCTATGGAAGGGTGCGGCCGGAGATGGCGCCGGGCTGTCCGGAAAGGATCGATTTCGAATTTCTCCGTTACGTCTGGACCTATCGCCGGAAGCGGCGGCCGCGCTTTGCGGGTTTTCTCGACGGCTTGCGGGCCGATCAGACCGTGGTGCGCTTTGCCAGCCGGACGGAAGCCGATCGCTATCTGCATGACCTCGCTGCATCCGGGAGCGTTCACTGATGCCGAAATTCTCCAGCAAGCGCCGCGTTCAGCACAGCGCGGGCCAGATGTTCGATCTCGTCGCGGACGTCGAACGCTATCCCGAGTTCGTACCGCTCTGCCATTCGCTGAAGGTGCGCCAACGCACGCCCGCGGCGGACGGTACCGAAGTCGTGGTGGCCGACATGACCGTGTCGTTCAAGCTGGTGCGCGAAACCTTCACCAGCAAGGTGACGCTGGATCGGCCGAATTTGAAAATCCTCGTCGAATATCTGCGCGGCCCCTTCAGCAATCTGGAAAACCGCTGGACGTTTGAATCGAAGTCGGATCGAGCGTGCGACGTCGGCTTCTTCATCTCCTACGAGTTCAAGAGCCGGATGCTGGCGCTGCTGATGGGCACAATGTTCGACACCGCGTTTCAGCGGTTCGCCCAGGCATTCGAAAAGCGCGCCGATGTCGTGTACGGAAAGCCCAGCGCGGCAACTTAAAATGCGAGGCGCTCGCGCCGAAGCAATCCAGAAAACTCAAGAAAGAACTGGATTGCTTCGCTTCACGCGCAAAATTGGCAAGAGCCAATTTTGTCGCGAACTCGCAATGACGCAACATCTGTCGAAATTTTCGTCAAAGCCTGAAAATTTCAGCTTTTCTTGGGTGATGGTTTGCGCGGCCGCGTGCTGCGGCGGCGCTCGCCGGCGCGCCGCAACGGCACGCGCTTCGTCCGCGGCTGCAACCGGCTGGCACTTTCCCGCCGGGGTTTTTCGGCAGGTTTCGGCCCCCGCGCCAATTCCATCAGCATCCGCAGCGCCTCGACCACCGAGCGCTGCCGCACCGTGCTGCGGCCGATCGCGCCGAACCGGCATTCGCGATGGAGCAGGCGGCCGTCGCGCGCGGCAACCGCGAAATGCACGAGCCCCACGGGCTTGCCAGGCGTCGCGCCGCCGGGACCCGCGATGCCGGTGATGGAGACGGCGAGGTCGGTGCCGGCGCGTTCCAGCGCGCCGATCGCCATCGCCGTTGCTGTCTCTTTGCTGACCGCGCCAAAACTGTCGAGCGTCGAGGCCTTGACGCCGAGCATCGCGCGCTTGGCGTCGTTGGAATAGGTGACGAAGCCGCGATCGATCACATCCGAGGAGCCGGGAATGTCGGTCAGCGCTCCAGCGACCAGTCCGCCGGTGCAGGATTCAGCCGTGGCGATGGTCAGCTTGCGCATCCGGCAGAGATCGAGCAGCGAACGCGAGAGTGCGCGGGGATCGCTGCCGCTCATGTCAGGCGCTCCGGCTCGTGTCGCCCTGGCCTGTCTCGTCCCAGGGCAGGCGGATCGTGGCGCTCGCGGTCGCAGCGATTCCTTCTTCGCGGCCGGTGAAGCCGAGCCGCTCGCTGGTTGTTGCCTTCACCGCGATCCGCGATATCGCGACGCCTGTGATTTCTGCGATGCGCGCCCGCATGACATCGCGCAGCGGACCAATTTTTGGGCGCTCGCAAATCATCGTCACTTCAAGATTGGCAACGCGCCCACCGCGCGATGCGACGCGATCGATGGCGTATTTGAGGAATTTGTCGGAAGCCGCGCCTTTCCATTGCGGATCGCTCGGCGGAAAATGCGAGCCGATGTCGCCGTCCGCGAGCGCGCCGAGGATGGCGTCGACCAGCGCGTGCAGCCCGACGTCGCCATCGGAATGCGCAAGAAAACCCTTGTTGTGCGGCACCTTGACGCCGCAGAGCATGACGTGATCGCCGTCACCGAAGGCATGCACGTCGTAGCCCGTACCCGTTCTGATGTCGCCGAGGGCCGCGGCAAGGCGGGCCTCCTCCCGCACAAAGTCTTCGGGTGTGGTCAGCTTCATGTTCGCAGCATCGCCCTCAAAAGTCGCAACCGTCAATCCCGCCCATTCCGCAAGCGCAGCGTCGTCGGTGAAGTCAGACCGGCCGTCGCGCGCCGCACGCCGATGCGCATCGAGGATCACGTCGAAACGAAACGCCTGCGGTGTCTGCGCGATGCGCAGTTTTGCGCGATCGGGGGTGGCTTCGACCGCGCCGGAGGAATCGACCTGCTTGATCGTGTCGGTGACGGGGATTGCGGGCACCGCCGCGCCGGTGATCCCGGCCGCATCGATCGCGCGCGAGATCAGCGCGGGCGTGACGAAGGGGCGGGCGGCGTCATGGATAAGGACGATGTCCGGAGCGTGAGCGGCGAGAGCTTCAAGGCCGGCGTGAACGGACGCCTGGCGCGTGGCGCCACCGTTCGCGGGCGGCTGGTAGCGAAACGCGCCGACAGCCTGATTGAACATCGCGATGTCATCGGGATTGAGCACCGGCTGAACGGCGAAAATTCCGGGATGACGGCAGAACGGCTCCATCGCCCGGGAAATCACGGTCCGTCCGGCGATCGTCCGGTATTGCTTGGGGCCGCCGGAGCCGGCGCGAAGCCCTCGGCCTGCTGCAACAATAATGGCGGCCGTTCGTTTTGAGGTCGGCATAGGGATCGGCAAGGGCAAATCGCGTGATCGGGAACGGGACGCATCCCGTTGGC
>JAFEFK010000433.1 GCA_018240625.1 Pseudomonadota bacterium | reverse complement strand
GGGGAGGTCGCGCCGCAGGCGCGGGTGAGGGGGCGGCTACAGTTCGACATGCCCCTTCCCCCTCACCCCAACCCTCTCCCCACCGGGGAGAGGGAGCTCTCTTCGTCGTTCGGTCAACCGAACCGCTAAATAACAGGATTTGAAACCATGGCTTCCTACGATCTCGTTGTTATCGGCACCGGCCCCGGCGGCTATGTCTGCGCGATCCGCGCGGCGCAGCTCGGCATGAAGGTCGCCGTGATCGAAAAGAACACCACGCTGGGTGGCACCTGCCTCAATGTCGGCTGCATGCCGTCCAAGGCGCTGCTGTATGCGTCGGAAATGTTCGAGGAAGCCGGGCATTCATTCGCAAAGATGGGCGTCAGCGTCTCCGCGCCCAAGCTCGACCTGCCGACAATGATGAATTTCAAGCAGCAGGGCATCGACGGCAACGTCAAGGGCGTCGAGTTCCTGATGAAGAAGAACAAGATCGATGTCATCAGCGGCAAGGGGAAGATTCTCGGCACCGGCAAGGTCGAGGTGACCGGCAATGACGGAAAGACCCAGACCGTCGAGACCAAGAACATCGTCATCGCCACCGGCTCCGATGTCGCAAAGCTCAAAGGCATCGAGATCGACGAAAAGCGCATCGTGTCGTCCACCGGCGCGCTGTCGCTCGACAAGGTGCCGGAGAAACTATTGATCGTCGGCGCCGGGGTGATCGGCCTCGAACTCGGCTCGGTGTTGCATCGTCTCGGCGCGCAGGTGACCGTCGTCGAATTCCTCGATCGTATTTTACCCGGCATGGACGGCGAGGTGGCGAAGCAGTTTCAGCGTCTGCTCGAGAAGCAGGGCTTTGCGTTCAAGCTCGGTGCCAAGGTCACCGGTGTCGACAGTTCCGGCAAGACCCTGGTGGCGACGGTCGAACCGGCCGCCGGGGGCGCCGCGGAAAAGATCGAAGCCGATGTCGTGCTGGTGTGCATCGGCCGCACCCCCTACACCGATGGCCTCGGGCTGAAGGAAGCCGGCGTCGCGCTGGACAACCGAGGTCGAGTGGAGATCGATAATCACTTCGCAACCAACGTGAAGGGCATCTCAGCCATCGGCGACGTGGTCAAGGGGCCGATGCTCGCGCATAAGGCCGAGGACGAAGGCGTCGCCTGCGCCGAAATCCTCGCCGGTCAGGCCGGTCATGTGAACTACGATGTGATCCCCGGTGTGGTCTACACCACTCCCGAAGTCTCCTCGGTCGGCAAGACCGAGGAGGAGTTGAAGCAAGCCGGCGTTGCCTACACGGTCGGAAAATTTCCCTTCACGGCCAACGGCCGTTCCAAGGTCTACCAGACCACCGACGGCTTCGTGAAGATTCTCGCGGATGCCAAGACCGACCGCGTGCTCGGCGTCCACATCATCGGCCGCGAAGCCGGCGAGATGATCCAGGAGGCCTGCGTGCTGATGGAGTTCGGCGGCTCCGCCGAGGATCTGGCGCGTACCTGCCACGCCCACCCGACCCGCTCGGAGGCCATCAAGGAAGCCGCCCTTGCGGTCGGCAAACGCGCGATCCACATGTGAGCCTGTCCCGGCATCCGGCCGGATGATAGGCTTAAAGTCATGTTGCGCCGCCTTGTCCAGCCGCTTTGGGTTTTCCTGGCGATCATCTTTCTGATCGAGGCGTGGCTATGGGATCATCTCGAGCCGATCGTGGCACGCGTCGTCGCGCTGATTCCGCTGCGCCGGCTCAAAGCGTGGCTGGCGACAAGAATTGAAAACCTGTCGCCGGCGCTGACGCTGATC
>JAFEFK010000432.1 GCA_018240625.1 Pseudomonadota bacterium | reverse complement strand
CGTCTCCTCTGCCCCCGCCAGATTCTGGTCGAAAACACCGACGACACAGCCTTCATCGGCCAATCTGAGCGTCGTCGCCCGTCCAATTCCGCTGGCCCCGCCGGTCAGAATCGCCCGCCGCCCGCTGAGTCCGCGCATATCGATCTCCCCGTCTTCTTGATCTTATCGTTGCATCTGAACACGACCGTGGGCCGATTGTTTCGAACCATCGACGGGAGGTCAACATCCGCCCTTCCCCGTCATCATCATCACCGCTCGTGCTACCGTCCTTCGAATTTCGGGTTTCGCTTTTCGTGGAACGCCTTGATCCCTTCCTGGACGTCCGCCGTTTTGGCGATGGCCGCAAGCGTCTGGGCTTCTTCCTCCAGTTGACTTTCGAACGATCGGTTCGGCGCCTGCAAAAACAGCCGCTTGATCCCGCCATAGGCTTCGGTTGGTCCTGATGCGAACTCGCGCGCAATCCGCTCCGCCTCCGCCATCACGCGATCGTCTTCGACCACCACATCGACGAGGCCGGCCGACTGCGCGGCATCTGGATCGAGTGTTTCGCCGAGTAGAAAGAACCGCTTGGCTCTTGCCGGGCCCATGCGCGCCGTCAGTGTCATCGTCGAGCCCGTGTCTGGGCTGAAGCCGATCCTGGTGAATGCGGACGTGATCCGAGCCGACTTTCCGATCACGACCATATCGGCAGCAGCCATCAGCGAAACGCTGCCACCCGCCACATGGCCTTGGACAGCGGCGACGACCGGCGCGCGCATCCGTTTCATCCGCACGACAGCGGCGTGAAGATCGGCCGTCCATTGCTTGATCGTCGCCGGCAGACCTGCTCCCTGTCTCTCGAATGCCGCGATATCTCCTCCAACGCTAAACAGCTTGCCGCGTGCAGATATCAAGACTGCGCGCACATCATCGCGTTTGCTCAACTCCGCCATGGCGACGCTGAACTGCCGGCAAAAATCGCCATCCACGGGATTGCCTCGATCGGGCTGATTTAAGGTGATATGGGCAAGGCCACCCGCAATGTCACACATGAAACTCGTCGTCGGTGTTGCCAAACTCATTTCAAGCTCCGGTCGTTGCCGGACTCACTTTATCGGTCGCACCGGTTGTAACAAGACCGCCGATGCATCCCGTATTCGGGCGGCGATTGACGAAGTCTTTTGGCTGCGCCAATAATCGCGCGCAGAAGGCGCTTTGAACATGAATCCGACGCGGCGATCTTTGTTGGTTTCCAATTTCCAGAAGCGTGCTGCCAAACCCAGGCGCAGCGCGATTTCGGCTCCAGCCCCGAAAGGCAAAGCCGCCTCCTTGGGGAAAAAGGCTAGCAGCGTCGACCCGACATCGAAATCGGAGAAGTCGCGCGATTCCATTCTGAAAGCCGCGGCCATGCTTTTTCGCCGCCAGGGCTACTCCGCCACTACTCTGCGCCAGATCGCAGCGACGGCCAAAATCGAGGCTGGCAGTATCTATTACTATTTCGGCTCCAAGGAACAGATTCTCGACGAGGTTCTGCACCTCG
>JAFEFK010000431.1 GCA_018240625.1 Pseudomonadota bacterium | reverse complement strand
TTGTCGTCACGCGCCGCAGTCAGCGCAGTGAACGCAAGGCTCGCGGAATCCGAACCTTGCGCGCCCGCGATAACCGGCGATTTGGTTCGCTCGCCCCAGACTTTCAACTGTTCGATCGCCGCGGCCCGAAACGTGTCGCCGGCCGCCAGCATCACCTTGCGGCCCTCGGCGGCAAATTTCGCGGCAAGCTTGCCGATGGTGGTGGTCTTGCCGGAGCCGTTGACGCCGACCACCAGAATGACAAAAGGCTTCTGCGCGGCGTCGATGACCAACGGCTGCGCTACCGGCGCGAGAACTTTTTCCACCTCACGCGCCACGACAGTCTTCACATCGTCGGCGGAGATCGCCTTGTCGTAGCGCCCCTCGCCGACGGCGGACGCGATCCGCGCCGCCACCGCGGTTCCCAAATCCGCGCGCAGCAGCACATCCTCGATGTCATCGAGCATGGCGCGGTCAAGCTTGCGCTTGGTGACGAGGTCCGCCACGGCGGTCCCGAGCGAACTCGAGGTCCGCTTCAGGCCGCTGGAAAGCCTGCGCCACCAGCTCAATTTCGGTTTGTCGTCGGTGCTGTCGCTCATTGCGAGGGTGTGTTAGCCGTTTCAACCTCCAAGCGAAAGCCTTGCGCGGCATGATCCCGGAAAGTGGGTACCTGTTTCCGGATCAGGTCATGCCGCATCAGATCATTAAAGAGACTCATGGATACGCCCCAACCGACCGCAGAGGACATCCAGGCCCGCGTACTCCATCGCGACGGGTTGATGCTGGTGATCGACAAACCGGCGGGCATTCCCGTGCATCGCGGCCCCAAGGGCGGCGCTAATCTTGAAGCCTCATTTGACGCGTTGCGGTTCGGCCTGCCGCGCCCGCCGGTGCTCGCTCATCGTCTCGACCGCGACACGTCGGGCTGTCTGGTGCTCGGCCGCCATCGCAAGGCCACCGCGTCGCTGGGGCTGCTGTTCAAGCACGGAAAAATTTCAAAGACCTACTGGGCCGTGGTCGAGGGCGGTCCTACTGAGGATGAAGGTGTCATCGACATTCCACTCGGACGGCTGAACGAGGAACGCGGCTGGTGGCAGAAGCCCGATCCGAACGGGCTGCCGTCGATGACGCGGTGGAAGGTGTTGGGGCGCTCTGCCGTTATTGCTCCGGAGCAGATCCTCTCTGCTCCCTCCCCCCTTGTGGGGGAGGGCTGGGGAGGGGGGGCGCAACAGGGTGGGCGCTCGCAAGTCACCCCCCTCCCGAATGCTGCGCATTCGACCTCCCCCACAAGGGGGGAGGTAACAAGACAACTCACCTGGCTCGCGATGGAACCGATCACCGG
This sequence comes from Pseudomonadota bacterium, assembly GCA_018240625.1. Lineage (GTDB taxonomy): Bacteria > Pseudomonadota > Alphaproteobacteria > Rhizobiales > Xanthobacteraceae > Nitrobacter. Next base: position 334 of record JAFEFK010000431.1, on the reverse strand, counting down.
CCGCACCCACCAATTGCGCGTCCACTGCGCAGCGATGGGCTGGCCGATCGTCGGCGACAACATCTACGGGAATGGACCTCGGTTTGGCGAACCGAGCCTGCATCTGCATGCGCGGGAGATCGCGATCCCGCTGTCGAAGAACAAGCCGCCCGTGGTCGTCACTGCGCCGGCGCCGACGCACCTGCACGAACGACTCAGGGCGTGCGGGTGGAGCGGGACGTGACGTCTTCTTCCCTCTCCCTTTTGGGAGAGGGTGGCGAGAATAAGCGGAGCGAATTCGAACCGGGTGAGGGGGAAATGCGAGTGAGTCCCCCTCCCCCGCCCTCGATGCTTC
>JAFEFK010000430.1 GCA_018240625.1 Pseudomonadota bacterium | reverse complement strand
ATCAACGACACCGAAGTTTCGATGGCCGATCTGATACCGAAGCTGAAAGCGATCACGGATGCCCGCGGTGGCATGGATGAGCGCATCTTCATGCGGGCCGACAAGAAGGCCGATTACGGGACTGTGGCGCGGGTGATGGGCCAGCTTTCGGGTGCCGGCTTCAAGCGCCTCGCATTGGTGACGGAAGTGGATCAAGGATCGTAGATTGAAGGTCAAGGTCGATAAGACACTGGCGGCGTCGATTGTCCTGCACGTCCTCGTGATCGGGTGGGGACTGGTGTCGTTTTCGTCGAAGGCCTTCGAGTCCATTCCGGAGGAATCGCTGCCGGTCGATATCATTTCTGCCGATCAACTCGCCAAGGTCACCGCCGGCATGAAGACCGGCAAGAAGGAAAATCCGAAACCGCTGGTCGAGAAGGTTGCCGAGGCTACGCCGCCGCCGGAAGACACGGTCGGCAAGATCGACGACAAGAAGCCGCCAATCGTCACCGACACCTCGCCGCCGCCTGCGCCGAAGCCGGTGGAGAAACCGGTCGAGAAGAAGCCCGATCCGCCGAAGCCCGTTGTCGAAAACAAGCCGAAGGAAGAACCGAAGCCGATCGAGAAGAAACCCGATCCCCCGAAGGTCGATCCGATCGCGGAAGCGCTGAAGAAGGAAGAGGCGAAGAAACCCAAGCCGAAGCAGCAGGCCAAGGCGGCGCCGCCGAAACCGCAGCGGCCGAAGGCGGAGCGTGTCTTTGACGAGTCCAAGATCGCAGCCCTGCTCGACAAGCGCGATCCGACCCGGCAGTCGGTGACCGGCGCGACCCTGAATTCGAATGCTGCGCTTGGCCTCGCGCACGGCAAGGCCGCCGACAATTCCGCAACCTGGGGTGCGCTGTTCAAGTCGCAAGTTGAGCGCTGCTGGAAGAAGCCCTATGGCGGGATCGAGGCGCAGATGACCGAAGCGATCTTCAGCATCAAGCTGAAGCGCGACGGTACGCTGGAAACGACGCCGACCGCGGTCAGCAATCCGTCAACGCCTTATTTCCGCGTCTACCAGGAGAGCGCGCTGCGCGCGATCATCGAGTGCCAGCCGTATAATCTGCCGGCGCAGTTCTTCGATGAATGGAAATTCTTCGAACCTGTATTCACCGAACGAAAGTCGTAAAGCGCCGCGGTCACGAACGCGAACGCGAGATGGAAGAAGCCAGTACAGATGATTGACAGAGATGGATTGCCCAAGATGCCGATCTGCATGAACCGCCGACAGATAATTTCCGGCATGGCTTCGGCCGGCGTGCTATTGGGCGGCCCCGTTCGCCATGCCTTCGCGCAGGCTCGGGTACAGGTCGACCAAGGGAATGTGGCGCCGCTGCCGGTTGCCATTCCGAATTTTGTGGCGGGCTCGCCCTCCGACGGAGAGGTCAGCACCGGGGGCGCGCAGGTCATCACCAATAATCTCAAGCGCAGCGGATTGTTCGCGCCGATCGATCAGGCGGCATACATCGAGAAGATCACCAACATCGACGTGCCGCCGCAGTTCGCGAACTGGAAAACCATCAACGCGCAGGCGCTGGTCACAGGGCGCATGACGCGCCAGGGCGACGGACGCCTCAAGGCGGAATTCCGGTTGTGGGACGTCGCGACCGGCCAGCAACTCGCGGGCCAGCAATATTTCACCTCGCCGGAATACTGGCGCCGGATCGCGCATATTATCTCGGATCAAATCTACGAGCGGCTGACAGGCGAGAAAGGCTATTTCGACAGCCGCGTCGTATTCGTCGACGAGTCCGGCGCGGCGCAACACCGCGTCAAGCGTCTCGCCTTGATGGATCAGGACGGCGCCAACGTTCGCTATCTGACGCGCGGCGCGGACCTCGTGATCACGCCAAGGTTTTCGCCCTCGACCCAGGAAATCACCTACATGGAATTCGGGCAGGGCGAGCCGCGGGTTTATCTGTTCAACGTCGAGACCGGCCAGCGCGAAATCGTCGGCAATTTTCCCGGCATGTCGTTCTCGCCGCGTTTTTCGCCCGACGGCCAGCGCATCATCATGAGCTTGCAGCAAGGCGGCAATTCGAACCTGTTCGTGATGGATCTGCGCTCGAAGTCGACCACGCGTCTGACCGATACGCCGGCGATCGACACGTCGCCGTCTTATTCACCCGATGGCGGCCGCATCTGCTTCGAGTCGGATCGCGGCGGCAAGCCGCAGATCTATGTGATGCCGGCGGCCGGCGGCGCTGCGCAACGCATCTCGTTCGGAGAGGGCACCTATTCGACCCCGGTCTGGTCGCCGCGTGGCGATTACATCGCTTTCACCAAGCAGGGTGGCGGACAATTTTCCATCGGTATCATCAAGCCCGATGGTTCGGGCGAGCGGATTCTGACGTCGGGATTTCACAACGAGGGGCCGACATTCGCGCCGAACGGACGCGTGCTGATGTTCTTCCGCGACCCCGGCGGCAACAGCGGTCCGTCGCTCTATACGATCGACGTCTCCGGCCGCAACGAGTTGAAGGTTCCGACACCTGGTTTCGCGTCCGATCCTGCATGGTCGCCTCTGCTGTCTTGAGGCGATCGCGAAGCGGTTGTGAGCGGCGCAATTGCAACCGGCAGGAGCTGCCTAGATTGCTGATTTAAGAGGCAAATTTTGATTTTGCGTCGCCAGCGCAACGTCTCGCTAACGATGTTCACTCAGAAAGACTTCATCTGCTTCCGGTAACACTAGGCGTCTGACAAAGGACGTACGCGCGCCCGATGCAATTGGCCAATCACCATCGCCATCCGGATCAGACCATGTCGCCCGCAATTTACGCGGCGCTTGTCGGTTCGCTGTTCCAGAATCCTGCGCCGATGTTCGCCGGAGCGGTTGGCGCTGCCATCGCTGCGGTCATGACGGCGCTCAAGACCGGTAACGAATGGCTATGGCCCTGCGCGGCACTGCTGGTCCTGACTGGCGCGATCCGCAGTTTCGACATGGCGAAATACAAAAATCGTCATACTGACCTGACTGCGGGTGAAGCATCGCGCTGGGAGGTCCGATATCAGATCGGCGCAATGCTCTACGCGGGAACGCTCGGTGCATGGTGTGCGATTGCATTGCTGAAAACCGACGATGCCGTCGCCCACATGATCTGCATCTCGGTCACCACCGGATATATCGGCGCCGGCGCGGGCCGCACTTACGGGCGCCCCTGGATATTCCATCTGCAAATTCTGCTGACCTGCGGGCCGATGGCTGCAGCGATGGCGCTGCATGGCGACTCCTACTACCTGGGGATGGCGCTGCTCACGGTGCTGTATTTCCTCGGTCTCAAAATGATCACAACGAGTCTGCAGCAGATATTCGTTCGCGCTCTGCTCGCGCGCGAACGCGAAGCGGCTCTCGCCGGTCAGTTTGATACCGCGCTGAACAACATGCCGCACGGTCTGTGCATGTTCGGCGCCGACGGCCGGCTCGGCGTGATGAACTATCGCTTCAGTGAAATGATGCATGTCGCTGCGGATTTCGTCCGTCGCAGCGCCAGTGCCGCGGATATCGTCGCGGCGTGCGTGTCGGCCAGAACAATGTCGCCCGAAAACGGACGGACTATCGTTTCCGAAATTGAGAACTCGCAGGCCGGCGCGATCGTGACCGCGGATGCGAACAAAGAGCATGGTCGCGCGCTATCATGGACCTTCCAGCCGATGGTCGGCGGAGGTACCGTCGTGCTGGTCGAGGACATCACGGAGCGGCGCAAGGCGGAAGCCAGGATCAGCCACCTTGCCCGATTCGATGCGCTCACGGCGCTGCCCAACAGGCTCAGTTTCCGCGATGAAATCGAACGCCTGCTCGCGATTTCGAACAGCGCATCGAGACTATCGGCGCTGCTGTTCGTGGACCTTGATCAATTCAAGCAGGTCAATGATACGCTCGGTCACCCCTGTGGGGATCGCTTGTTGTGCATCGTCGCCGACCGCCTGCGCGGTATGCTGCGTCCGGAGGACTTTGTCGCGCGATTTGGCGGCGACGAATTCGTTGTGTTCCAGCAAAATATCTCGTCGGCAGAGGAAGCGGCTGCGTTGTCTCGCCGTATCGTGGAACGATTGACCGAGCGCTACGAGATCGATCGTCATCTGGTCGAGATAGGCGCAAGCGTTGGCATCGCGCTGACGTCACCCGGTATCACGGCCGACAATCTACTCAAAAATGCCGACATGGCGCTTTATCGGGCCAAGGCGGACGGCCGCGGCACTTTCTGCTTCTTCCGTGACGAAATGGCGGAAACCGTCGAGGCGCGCCGGATTCTCGAACTCGATCTTCGCAAGGCACTGGCCAACGAAGAGTTCGAGCTGTTCTATCAGCCGCTGGTCAATCTCAAATCGGGACGGATTTCCACCTGCGAGGCGCTGCTGCGCTGGAATCATCCGGAGCGTGGCACGGTGTCGCCGATCGATATCATTCCGGTGGCGGAAGACATGGGTCTTATCGTGGACTTGGGCCGCTGGATTTTGCGCAAGGCTTGCATGGAGTGCATGAAGTGGCCTGAGGCTGTCAGTGTCGCCGTCAATTTCTCGTCTCAACAGTTCCATCAGCGCGATGTTTTGAGTGAAGTCCGCTATGCACTCGAGGTCTCCGGGCTTCCCGCGCACAGGCTTGAAATTGAAATCACGGAATCATCTTTGCTGCGTAACACCCAGTGGACCCACGATGCGCTGACGCAGTTGCGCTCCGCGGGAGTGAGGATCTCACTTGATGATTTCGGCACCGGCTATTCCAGTCTCAGTTATCTGCACAATTTCCCGCTTCAAAAGGTCAAGATCGATCGCTCGTTCCTCGAGGGCATCGATACCGACCGGCCGCTGACGCTGCTGCGCGGCGTGGCGCGGTTGAGTGCCGACCTCGGGATGTCGGTCGTCGTCGAGGGAATTGAAACCAACGAACAACTCGAGCTCATCAGCGCCGACGGCACGGTGACGGAAGCACAGGGATATCTGTTCAGCCGCCCGGTTCCTGCGACCCGCATTCGCCAGCTTCTCGATGCGTCGCACGGCCGCCATCTGCGCGACGATGATAATGTGAAAGTCCTGCTGTCGCGGTCGATTGCCTGAAATTTCCTTCCTACGATTCGCCTCTACCTCGAATTTAATTCTCCTTTTCAGGAGGCAGGGAACCGACGCACTGAGCTTCAAGGTTAACCCTAACACTTCGTTACCTTTGCACTTGCGTTAGCAAAGCGTTAACCTTCTCCTACTGGCTCGGTACGGGCTGCGGTGCGGGATGTCCCAATGAGTGCGGCTCAACAAACGATTATCAAGCCTGCGGATCGTGGCATCGAGCTTCTCGATCGAATTGATT
>JAFEFK010000042.1 GCA_018240625.1 Pseudomonadota bacterium | reverse complement strand
GGCGTCGGCCGCGACGGCTTCCAGTGGCAGGGCTTGCTGAGCATCACGCGCAAGGCGGAGTGGCCGGACTGGACCCCGCCGCCGGAGATGATCGCGCGCCAGCCTTACCTGCCGCGCTTCATGGCGGGCGGACCCGGCAATCCGCTCGGCGCCCGCGCGATGTATCTCGGCACCACCGTGTATCGTATTCACGGCACCAACCGGCCGGATACCATCGGCACGGCGATTTCGTCCGGCTGCTTCCGGCTGGTCAACGCCGACGTTGCCGATCTCTACGATCGCGTCCCGGTCGGGACCAAGGTGATCGTGCGGCAGAAGCCGCAACTCTGACCGGACGAATTTTTCCGAAAACGATTTTTTGACGAAATTAATGGCGAAGGGGCATTTCCATGCGGACATTCCGAAGCGGCCTTCTGATCGGCCTTGCGATCGCCGTTGCCATCGCGGCCACCGCCATCACCTATGAGCGCTACGACACCAAGACGCTGAAGCGTACCGTCCGGCGCGACGCCGTGCTGTGCGGTGTCAACACCGGCCTGCCCGGCTTCTCGATTCCCGATGACAAGGGCAACTGGAGCGGCTTCGACGTCGATTTCTGCCGCGCGGTCGCCGCCGCCATCTTCGACGATCCCAACAAGGTGAAATTCATTCCGCTCGACGCCAACGAGCGCTTCAAGGAATTGCAGAGCCGCAAGGTCGACATCCTCGCGCGCAATTCGACCTGGAGCATGTCGCGCGAGACCAACTATGACCTCTATTTCCCGGCAGTCGCCTATTACGACGGCGAAGGCTTCATGGTGCGCACGTCGCGCAAGGCCGATTCCGCGCTCGATCTCGGCGGCACCAAAATCTGCGTTCAGGACGGCACCACGACGAAGCTCAACCTCGCCGACTACTTCAAGGCTAACAACATCAACTATGAGGAGATGAAGTTCGAGAAGCTGGAGGACATGCTGAAGGCCTATGACGAGGCCAAGTGCGACGTACTGACCGCCGACGTTTCCCAGCTCTACGCCCTGCGGCTTCGCCTGACCAAGCCGAACGAGAGCTTTATCCTGCCCGACGTCATTTCCAAGGAGCCGCTGGCGCCGGTCGTACGCCAGCGCGACGACGACTGGATGATGATCGTGAAGTGGACGCTTTATGCGATGATCAATGCCGAAGAGCTTGGCATCACCTCCAAGAACATCGACGAGGCGATGAAATCGAAGAAGCCCGACGTGATGCGACTGGTCGGGACCGAAGGCGAGTACGGCGAGGACCTTGGCCTGACCAAGGACTGGGCGGCGCGCATTATCCGCCACGTCGGCAATTACGGCGAGGTCTACGACCGCAATGTCGGCGCCGACTCGAAGTTGAAAATTCCGCGTGGCCTCAACCAGCTCTGGAACGCCGGCGGCATCATGTACGCGCCGCCGCTGCGGTAATCTTCAAGGCCGTCATTCCGGACGACTTGCAACGCAAGTCGATCCGGAATCCAGATGCGGCGAAGATCATAATTTCCGGATTCCGGGTTCGCGCTATCGGTGCGAACGCATAGCGTTCGGCACCGAGCGCGCCCCGGAATGACGATTCAATATCCCTTCGCGCGGGCCAACTGGTCGGCGTGGAAATTGCTGTCGCCGAACAACTCCTGACAGACGCGCGCGCGCTTCATAAACAGGCCGATGTCGAACTGGTCGGTCATGCCCATGCCGCCATGCATCTGCACGCCTTCCTGAACCGCGAGCGTCGCGGTCGTTCCGGCACGCGCCTTGGCGACGGCGACAGCCGTGCCGGCTTTCCCGATGTCGGTATCCAGCGCCTGCAGCGCCTTTAGCACGGCAGCGCGGGTAATCTCGATGTCGACATAAAGCTGCGCGGCGCGATGTTGCAGCGCCTGAAATTCGCCGATCGCCTTGCCGAACTGCTTGCGCTCCTTGAGGTAAGCCACGGTGCGGCCGAACACCTCTTCGCTCAGGCCCACCATTTCGGACGCGACCACGCCACGGCCGGTGTTGAGGATGTCATCCAGCAATCCGCCGCCACGATCGATCTCGCCGAGCACATGATCGGCATCGACCTCGACATTGTCGAAGGTGAGGCGCGCGGCATTGTGGGCATCGACCATGACCGTGCGTTCGGCGGCCAGGCCCTTGGCCTTCGGATCGACAAGAAACAGCGTCAGTCCGTCGCGCTCGCCGGGGCTTCCAGCGGTGCGCGCCGCGACGATCAAGAGATCAGCGATGTGACCGTCGATCACGAACGCTTTTGCGCCATTCAACTTGAACCCGTTGCCCAATCGCACAGCCTGCATCGCGGTCTGCGCCGGGCGATGCTTGGCGCCCTCGTCGACCGCGAGCGCCGCCAGCAGCGTGCCGCCCGCGATTTTTGGCAGATACTCGGATTTCTGT
>JAFEFK010000429.1 GCA_018240625.1 Pseudomonadota bacterium | reverse complement strand
CTGAACTGGCGATTGTCGCAGCGGGAACTCGCCTATTGTATCGATCTGGTCTCACCGAAGCTCTTGATTGTTGAAGAAGAACTGGCCGGAAATCTCGAACTTTCTCCCATAGGGGACCGCAAGGTTATCAAGATCGGCCCGCAATACGAGCATATATTGCAAGAACAAAACGGTCATGCGCTGCCCATTGCGGCGGAATCCGAAGACGGCCTGGTTATCCTTTACACCAGTGGGACCACCGGCCAACCCAAAGGGGCCGTCATTTCGCATCGGGCGATGATCATGCGGGCGCTGGTGTTGAGTTCCGAGCTGAACATTTCGCATCACGATACCTTTGTGGCCTGGGCGCCGCTGTTTCACATGGCATCCACGGACCACAGTCTCGCGACACTGTTGCGCGGGGGAACGGTCGTCGTGGTCGATGGCTTCCAGATCGAGCCGTTATTGTCTGCTTTGGAGCGCCATCGGATCGGCTGGTTTGTCTTGATTCCGGGCATGATTGAAGCATTCATCGCCGGCTTCAAGGAGCAAAAAACGACCGTAAAAGGCGTTGGCCTTTGCGGCGCGATGGCCGACCTGGTCCCTCCGCATGTCATCGCCGAGGTCACTGACCTGCTGCGAGCTCCCTACGTCAACAGTTTTGGTTCGACCGAGACTGGCTTGCCGCCGGCAACCAGATCGTTGATCCCGGTAGGCGAAATACCTGCCAGCCTGGCGAAGCAACAAAGCGCGTTCTGCGACATCAAGCTTGTCGATTCTGCCGACAAGGAGGTTCCGATTGGCGCACCGGGAGAGTTGGCTATTCGCAGCCCAACTTTATTCTCCGGCTATTGGAAAGCTGATGATACCAACGTGCGCGATTTTCGCGGCGGGTGGTTTCACATGGGCGACGTGTTTCGGCGCAATGATGACGGCTCGCTCGATTTCGTCGATCGCGCCAAGTACATGATCAAGACTGACGGCGAAAACGTTTATCCAGCCGAGATCGAGCGCGTTTTGATGAGTGATGCAGGGATCACCGAGGCCGCGGTTGTGCGTGTCCCCGATGTGAAATGGGGTGAAGTTCCCGTGGCATTCGTGTCGCGCCGCGACACCACGGTCACCGAGGCGGACCTGTTTGCTCTGTGCCGGCGCGATCTTGCCGGATACAAATGTCCCCGGCAGTTCCGGTTCATCGATTTTTCGGAATTTCCGCGGTCCACCAGCGGCAAGGTTCAGCGCCACGAGCTCGAAGCCAGGCTGGCGGGCGAAAGGCAACGGGTAAACAGCTAATACGGACACGCCCATTAGCTCTTCGCGTCGCAATTTTCGTCGAACGAAAACTGCTCGCGGCAAGGCACCGCAATCGGAGACGGAAACATGAATGTCGAAGAAGCCATTTTGACGCGGCGCTCGGTCAGGCGATTTCTTCCCAAGCCGGTTCCAGAACCGGTCGTGCGAAAAATCATCGAGGTCTCGGCGCGTGCGCCAAGTGGCCACAACATCCAGCCGTGGAAGGTCTACGCGATCGCGGGCGAGGTGAAGGATCGGCTCTGCGCGGACATCCTGAAAGCTGCCGAAACTGAACCGGACAAGCATCGGCCGGAATATGAGTATTATCCGACCGAATGGCACGAGCCCTATATCGGGCGTCGGCGCGAGCTCGGCTACGACCTTTACGCAAAGCTTGGCATTGCTCGCGACGACGTTGCCGCACGCACATCGCAGATGAACCGCAACTATCTTTTTTTCGACGCCCCGGTCGGACTTTTCGTGACGATGGACCGCCGCTTGAACACCGGCAGCTATATCGACATGGGTATGTTCTTGCAGAACATCCTGCTCGCCGCGCGCGGTCATGGCCTGCACACCTGTGGCCAGGCCGCGTTCACCTGGTACCACGACATCATCCGCAAGCATCTTTCGTTTGACGACACCGAAATCCTGATTTGTGGCGTGGCGCTGGGTTACGAGGACACGACTGCGCCCGAAAACAAGCTCGTCACCAGGCGGGTGCCAGTCGATACCTACGCCAAGTTCTTGGGATTTTCCGGCGGCAGCACGGGCGTCGCCTCGGCACGCACGACGGCCGGAAACTGACCTTCACGCATCACGCCGGGCGGAGACCAAATGCTTTCCATTCGTAAACAAACGCTACGCGGCAAGGTCGCGGTAATCGGTATCGGAATGTCGCCGGTTGGTAAGGTGCCGGGAAAGAGCCCGTTATGGCTCGCCGCCGACGCCGCGAAGAAGGCGCTGGCCGATGCCGGCATCGGGAAAAACGAGATCGACGGCGTGCTGTCGAGCCATGCCTTCG
>JAFEFK010000428.1 GCA_018240625.1 Pseudomonadota bacterium | reverse complement strand
GCGACGCGGACTCCCGCTTTCCGATTACTTCGGACTCCGCGTAAATCGTGTCGCCAACGAACACCGGCGCTGTCAGCTTGATCTGATCCCAGCCGAGATTGCCGATCGCCTTCTGGCTGATGTCGCTCACGCTCATGCCCACCACGATGGACAGCGTCAGGCAGCTATTGACCAGCGGCCGTTTGAATTCCGATTTTTCAGCATAGGCCCGATCGAAATGCAGCGGATGCGTGTTCATCGTGAGCAAGGTGAACCAGGTGTTGTCGGTCTCGCTGATGGTGCGGCCCGGGCGATGCTCGTAGACATCGCCGACGGTAAAGTCGTCATAGTAACGGCCAAAACTCTCGCGATAGCGTTGCGGGCCGATTTGATCGTGGCTCTGCATGAGATCACTCCGAAGATGTGCTGTCGGCCTCAAGGACCAATGAGGTGTGCTCGCCGAGACGCGGTTCACGCAGTTGCGGCTGCGCCGGTTCATGGCGAAAGCGGATGGGCGGACCGATATGGCGTCGGCCGCTCTCGTCCCGGCGGATCATGCCGCGCGCGATCAGGTTCGGATGTTCGAGCGCTTCGGGCAGCGTATTGACGCGTCCGTAACAAACATCCAGCGTGGCGAGATAGTCGTCCCACGCCGCCAGCGTACGCTTGCGGAATTCAGCGGCGAGGAAATCGACCACCGGCTCCTGATGCGGACCCGGCCCGCGCAGGCAGAGTTCCGCCAGATCAGACCGCCCCAATGTGGCAAGGAGATTATGAATGAACTTCGGCTCCTGCCCCGCAAGAACCAGATAGCGGCCATCGGCCGTCTCGTAGGACCGATAGAAAGCTGCGCCGCCCGTGGTGCGTTCATGCGCCGGAATCGGCTGACGATTTTCGGCCAGCGTCGGCCCCAAAATATTGAGCATCGCGCCGACCGTGACGTCATGCATGCCGATATCGATATAGTCGCCGACGCCCGTCTGCTCGCGGCGAAGCAACGCCATCAGCACACCCGAGAGACCCTGCAAACCCGCCAGCACGTCGGCAGCGGGAATGCCGGGCATCGCCGGCGTGCCATCACGTCCAAGCGTCATGCTCAGCAGCCCGCTCTCCGCTTGCAGGGCGAGATCGTGAGCGGGACGGGTGCGAAAGTCGCTGTCCTGTCCGAAT
>JAFEFK010000427.1 GCA_018240625.1 Pseudomonadota bacterium | reverse complement strand
GTGTCGGTGCAATCGGCGAGTTTGCCGGGCAGGCGCAGCTTCTTCACGGCGCTCTTGCGCGAGGTTTCCTTTTCGGCGCGGCGGCGCAGCCGGTCGTCGGCGCGCTCGACGACGAAGTCGAGCAGCTTGTTGGCCTGCATCGGATTGCCGGAGAGCCAGTGGTCGAACGGATCCTTGATGGCCTGTTCGACGATCTTTTGTGCCTCGGCGGTGGCGAGGCGGTCCTTGGTCTGGCCCTGGAATTCCGGCTCGCGCACGAACACCGAGAGCATCACGGCGGCGCCGACCATCACATCTTCCGATGTGATGGGAGCGGCGCGCTTGCCCTGGCCGACGCGCTCGGCATGGTCCTTCAGGCCGCGCAGCAGCGCGCTGCGCATGCCGGACTCGTGGGTGCCGCCGTCGGGCGTCGGCACCGTGTTGCAGTAGGACGACAGAAAGCCATCCGCGTCGGCGGTCCATGCAACAGCCCATTCGCAGGCGCCGTGGGCGCCGTTGCGGCCCGATCGGCCGGAGAAGATGTCGGGATGTACCAGCGTGTCGTTGTGGATCGCGGCGCCAAGATAATCCTTGAGACCACCGGGAAAATGAAACGTGGCCTCCGGCGGCACGTCGTCGATGCCCTTGAGCAATTCGGGCGCGCAGTGCCAGCGGATTTCGACGCCGCCGAACAGGTACGCCTTCGAGCGCGTCATCTTGAACAGGCGTTGCGGCTTGAACGCGGCTTTCGCGCCGAAAATCTCGGTGTCCGGCTTGAAGCGGATGGTGGTGCCGCGGCGGTTGTTGATCTTGCCGAGGTCTTCGAGCTTGCCCTTGGGATGGCCGCGCTCGAACGTCATCTTGTAGAGCTTTTGGCTGCGCGCGACCTCGACCTCGAGCCGCGAGGAGAGGGCGTTGACCACGGAGACGCCGACGCCGTGCAGACCGCCGGATGTCTCATAGACCTTGCTGTCGAACTTGCCGCCGGAATGCAGCGTGCACATGATGACTTCGAGCGCCGACTTCTTCGGGAACTTCGGGTGCGGGTCGACCGGAATGCCGCGTCCGTTGTCGGTGACGGTCAGAAAACCGTCGGGCGTCAGTTCGACGCTGATGAAGGTCGCATGCCCCGCCAGCGCCTCGTCCATGGAATTGTCGATGACTTCGGCGAACAGGTGATGCAGCGCCTTCTCGTCGGTGCCGCCGATGTACATGCCGGGGCGGCGGCGGACCGGCTCCAGTCCCTCCAGCACCTCGATGTCGGCGGCGGTGTAGCCGGCTTCGGCCCCGGAGGCGCGGCTGGCGGCTCGGGCCGGCGCGCGGCCCTTGGGTTCGGCGGCTGCGAACAGGTCGTTTGATTTAGCTGGTGATTTCAATGGTTTCGACATGGCTTTTCATGCATTGCGCGCGCCGATGCGGGGGGCGAATCGGTTGCCCTGACTATGCCATGGATAGGGCTGGAAATGTGGCCGCGAGGCCCGGCGCAGGGACTCAGGCTCTCAAGATCTCAGGATCTCAGGATCTCAGGATCCGGATGTGCGGAACACCACCACGGCGAACAGGGCCGTTGCCGCCAGCACGATCAGGGAGCCGATGATGGGGACGGCCACCCATGACTCGCCCTTGAGGAGGACCAGGGCGATACCGGCCGGAAAAAGGAGGCTGCCGGCGATGTGAAGCCAGCCCTGAAGTCTGGCCAGCGCCGATGTCCCGGCGGCCGGCACCAGCCGGTAGTAAAGGCCAAAGACGAACAGCAGCACGCCGCCGACC
>JAFEFK010000426.1 GCA_018240625.1 Pseudomonadota bacterium | reverse complement strand
GCACCGATTCGAAAGCCTTCGACGAAAACGACACCAGCCCCCACCCGATCACAAGGACGTGCAGGGCAATCGACGCTGCCAGTGTCTTGTCGATCCTGACCTTCAACCTAGTACCCCGACGATCCCAGCGTGCATACTAGAGCCTTTCTGCTTCCGATAGATCAGAGGCGGGGCTCCATGAGTTTGATTTGACGCGTTTTCTTCACGCGAACCGGTACCCACTTCGCTCGAAAACGCTATAGACGCAATCGTATTCGGGCGGCGGTGCTATGCGCTACCTGTGCGGCTTGCTGGCCGCAGGCGCTGCGGGCGCGGGCGCAGCGGCTGCAGCCGGTGCGGGCGCTTCCTCGCACTTGTTTCGCCGCCACGCATCGTCGGCAAGCTTCGCCTGCGCCCGGATCGCAATGTAAGGATTGCGATAGGCTATTTCACCCATCACCGAACCAGCCACGCCGGTCTTGGCCTTATCGATCAGTTTTTGCTGAGCGATCGTCTGAGCCGCGAGCGACTTGCGCTGCGCGGCGAGTTGCTCGCAGTCATAGAGTTCGTACGTGGCGGGATCGACGAACGCGGTCGATGCAAAGCTGTCGCCGACGCTGCTGCAGCCCGAAAGGCCGATGCCTGCGATCAGCAACGCGGTTGCAGCGGCCGTCAGCCGCGGGCACCGATTAATCGCAATACGCTCCGTCATGGCGTCTTCATAATCCGATTTCATTGAGGTTGCGTAAAGCATCGCCTCGTGACCGCATTGAGGCGCTGGAACATCTACGCAACCACCGGGGCGCCCTAGGCCCACTCGCCCCGGCGAAAAACCGGGACCCGGCGGCCGTCGGTGTGGACGCCGTCGATATCGATCTCACCGGAGCCGATCATCCAGTCGATGTGAATGAAGCTCTTGTTGCCGCCTTGGGCTGCGATCTGCTCCGGTGACAGTTTTGCGCCATCGACGAAGCATTTCGAATAGCATTGACCGAGCGCGATGTGGCAGGCCGCGTTCTCGTCGAACAACGTGTTGTAAAACAAGAGTCCGCTGTTCGAGATCGGCGAAGAATGCGGCACCAGCGCGACCTCCCCGAGCCGCCGCGCGCCCTCGTCGGTATCCAGCACCTTGTTCAGCACGTCCGCGCCGCGCGAGGCCTTCGCTTCGACGATGCGGCCCTGTTCGAAGCGCACGGAAATCTCGTCGATCAGCGTGCCCTGATAGGACAACGGTTTTGTGCTGCGGACATGACCGTCGACGCGACGGGCATGCGGCGTCGTGAATACCTCCTCGGTCGGAATGTTCGGATTGCAGACGATGCCGTTCTTCGCAGTCGATGCGCCGCCGACCCATTCATGGCCGTCCGCCAGCCCGACCGTCAGGTCGGTGCCGGGTCCGGAAAAATGCAAGGCATGAAAACGCTGGCCGTTCAGCCAATCGGTGCGCTGGCGCAAGGCGGCGTTGTGCGCGGTCCAGTTGGCGATCGGATTGTCGCTGTCGACGCGCGACGCAGAAAAAATCGCATCCGCGAGTTTGGCCACCGCGCCGTCGGCGCTGTCGTCAGGAAACATCAATTGCGCCCAGGCCGTGCCGGGCCACGCTACGATATTCCAGTTGACGTCGAAGCCGACGATTTTCTCCAGCGCCGGCTGATAGGCCATGGAGTTCGCCTTGTTGGCGCGCGCGACCTTCGCGGAATCCTCGCCCGACAGCAGCATCGGATTGTCGCCGACGATGGCGAGCCGCGCGGTGTTGGCGGAAAACGCCTTCGCCATGCCTTCGTAGAGCCAGCCCGCGGCGCGGTCGAAGCTCGCATCGGGCCCGGAGCGATAGCGCGACAGCGTCATCTCCTCGTCGGAAAAGAATGGCGTCACCAGTCCCGCGCCCGCCTTGTACGCATGCTCTGCGATCCGCCGCACCAGCGGCAGCGCCGCAACCGGCGCGGTGACCAACAGGTCCTGCCCCGGCGCGAGTTGCAGCCCCACTTTGACCGCCACTTCGGCGAGGCGATCCAGTTTGACGGGATCGATGGTCGTGGACAAATTGCGCTGATGCTGCGTCATGAGAACGGTGATCCTGAAAAAATGGTGCGGGCAGCCGGACTCGAACCGGCACAGCTCTCACGAGCCGAGGGATTTTAAGTCCCTTGCGTCTACCGATTCCGCCATGCCCGCGTCGGTTGTCGACGGCGATACCTAGCGCGTCTGCACCACAATGAAAATCGCCCACACACGAAAAACGCGCCCTCCTGAGGGAGAGCGCGTTCCGAAAGTAACATTTTGGCAGATCGGCGCTGGATCAGGCTTCCGTCTTCTCGATGTTCCAGAAGATCGGCGTGGCCGGGCCGTCCAGCACGCCCTTGAGCGAGGTCCGCCACACCGACGGCGCCTCGTATTGGCCGAGCGGAACATAGGTGACCTGCTCCATCAGGTGCTTCTGGATCTCGACCGCGATCTTCTTCTGGTCGGCGGGCGACGTCGCACGCACGAACGTGTCGATCAGCTTCTCCATCGCAGGATCGTCCGGCCATCCGAACCAGCCGCCCGTCTTGCCCTTGCCGTTCAGCATGACATTGGCGACGGGGTTCATGACGTCAGGCGCCACCCAGTTGGTGCAGAACATGTTCCAGCCACCCTCCTTCGGAGACTTCTGGCTGGCGCGGCGCGACACCACGGTCTGCCAGTCGGTGGCCTGAAGGTCGACCTTGAAGCCAGCATCGCGCAACTGCTGCGCGATGACGATCGGCTGCGCCTTCAGCACCACCACGTCGCCCGGCGCCATCAGCACCACGGGGGTTCCGTCATAGCCGGATTCCGCCAGCAGCTTCTTGGCCTCGGCGATATTGTTACCCTTGACGAGCGACTCGCCGCCGGCCTCGCTCCCCAGCGGCGTATCGCAGACGAACACCGCACCGCACGCCTTGTAGTAGTCGGCATTGCCGACCAGCGCGTCGAGGATCGGCTTCTGGCTGATCGCCATCAGTGCGGCGCGGCGCACCTTGACGTTGTCGAACGGCGGATAGAGGAAGTTCATCCGGGCGATAGTCTGGAAGCCGAGCTTGCTCAGAGTCTGGACATGCAGCTCCTTGTCCTTCTTGAGGATCGGCAGCATGTCGAACGACGGGTTTTCAAGGAAGTCGATGTCGCCCGATTGCAGCGCGTTGATCGCGGTCTGGGCGTCGGCCATGGTGACCCACTCGACGCGATCGACCTTCACCACCTTGCCGCCCGAGGTCCAACTCGCGGGCTCCTTGCGCGGCACGTAGTCGGGGTTCTTGGCATAGACCGCCTTCACGCCGGGCTGGAATTCCTCTTTCACGAACTTGAACGGACCCGAGCCGATCTGCTCGGGGATCGCCTTGTCCGGCGGCGTCTCCGCGATCCGCTTCGGCATCATGAACGGCACCAGCGACGACGGCTTGCCGATGGAATCCAGCACCAGGCCGTAGGGCTCTTTCAGTTTCAGCACGATGGTCTTGGGATCGGCCGCGGTGAGACTCGCGGTGAAGTCCATGAGCTTCTGGCCCATGCCGTCCTTCTTGCCCCAGCGTTGCAGCGAGGCGACGCAATCCTCCGCCGTCACCGGCGGGCCGTCGTGCCACTTCAGACCGTCGCGCAGCGTGAAGGTGTAAGTGAGCTTGTCGTCGGAGACTTTATACTCGGCCATCTGCGGCTGGATCTTGAAGCTGGAATCCATCGCCAGCAGCGTATCGTAGATCATGTAGCCATGATCGCGCGTGATGTACGCCGTGGTCAGACCGGGATCGATGATGCGCAGATCGGAATGCATCACCGCGGAAATCGTCTTGCCGCCCGCCGCCCTCGCCCGCAGCGGCAGCGCGGTTGAAAGCGCGGCCACGGAGGCCATCGTCGAAAACTGCCGGCGTGTAATCTGAACCATTCGATCTCTCCCCTGACTTTAAAATGGTCAACGACCGCTGAGGATTTGCACACTTCGTCCGTTCTTTGGGCGCGCGAACGTGTAGCGCACTGTCGCTCAAGGATATTCGAGAGTTGCACCAAGGCGAGAGCGCGTCAACGCCGTTCTCGTTAGTACACAAGCAATAAACGCGCCAACGACAGCGTGACCGTCCCGCGCAAGGTTGCGCTGGCAATTCGCGAGACAGTGGGCATTATTGGCGATGCTCCTCGCGCCGCCGGCGGAGCCAATTCGCACCACACGAAGAACAGGGACATCACCCATGAATCCGGCAAATCTTCCGTTCGACAGCGAGACCATGCTGCAGGGCCTGCGCACCTGGGTCGAATGCGAGAGTCCCACGTGGGACGCAAGCGCGGTCGAACGGATGCTCGACCTTGCCGCGCGCGACATGGCAATCATGGGCGCGACGATCGAACGCATCGCCGGGCGGCAGGGGTTCGCCGGCTGCGTGCGCGCGCGCTTCCCGCATCCGAAACAGGGCGAGCCCGGCATCCTGATCGCCGGTCATTTCGATACCGTGCATCCCATCGGCACGCTGGCAAAACTGCCGTTCCGCCGCGACGGCAACAAATGCTACGGCCCCGGCATCTACGACATGAAGGGCGGCAGCTACCTGTCGCTGGAGGCGATCCGGCAACTGGCGAAAGCCTCGTTCACGACGCCGCTGCCGATCACGGTTCTGTTCACGCCCGACGAGGAAGTCGGTACGCCCAGCGTGCGCGACATCATCGAGGCGGAAGCCGCGCGCAACAAATACGTGCTGGTGCCGGAGCCCGGCCGCGCCAACAACGGCGTCGTCACCGGCCGTTATGCGATCGCCCGCTTCAATCTCGAGTCCATCGGCAAGCCGAGCCACGCCGGCGCCACCCTCTCCTCCGGTCGTTCCGCCATTCGCGAGATGGCCAAGCAGATTCTGGCCATCGACGGCATGACCGGCGACGACTGCACTTTCAGCGTCGGCATCGTGCATGGCGGCCAGTGGGTCAACTGCGTCGCCACCACCTGCAGCGGCGAAGCGCTCAGCATGGCGAAGCGGCAGGCCGACCTCGACCGCGGCGTCGAACGCATGCTCGCGCTATCCGGCACATCGAACGACGTGACCTTCAAGGTGACGCGCGGCGTGACACGGCCGGTGTGGGAGCCCGACGCCGGAACCATGGCGCTTTATGAGAAGGCGGTCGGTGTGGCGCGGCAGCTTGGCGTCGAACTGCCCCATGGCAGCGCCGGCGGCGGTTCCGACGGCAATTTCACCGGCGCCATGGGCATTCCGACGCTGGACGGCCTCGGTGTGCGCGGCGCGGACGCCCACACACTGAACGAGCATATCGAAGTCGACAGCCTCGCCGAGCGCGGCCGCCTGATGGCGGGACTTCTGGCGACGCTCGACTGACGTAATGTGGTGGCACGGGAATTGCTGAACTTGCGTTCGGGCGTCGATCTGCGAAAGTATTTCGGGCGTCGATCTGCGAAAGTATAGAGTGATGACGGTTTTTTGCAGCATGCCATCTCTTACCGCCGTCGTCCCCGCGAAAGCGGGGACCCATAACCTCCGGCGTTGCTTGTTACCAATGGCTTCTGCTCCAATGCCCGAACGACACGACACGGCATATGGCTCCCCGCTTTCGCGGGGACGACGAGAGCATAGCTGATGCTGGGATATCTGATCCGCCGCATCCTCGCTGCCGTGCCCGTGATGGGCGTGGTGGCGCTGTTCGTGTTTCTCCTGCTGCGGCTGACGCCGGGCGATCCCGCCGCGATCATCGCCGGCGACAGCGCGACGCCGGAACAGATCGAGCGCATCCGCACTTCGCTCGGGCTGAACGAACCGCTCTACATTCAATTCTTCACCTGGGTCGGCAAGCTGCTGCACGGCGATCTCGGCGTATCCCTGATCTCGAACGTGCCGGTGCTGAAAATGGTGAGCCAGCGCATCGAGCCCACCATCAGCATCGCGCTGGCGACCATTATCCTGTCGATTGTGATCGCGGTGCCGCTCGGGGTGATCGCGGCGTGGAAGCACGGCACCTGGATCGACCGTTTCGTCATGGGCCTGTCGGTGATCGGATTCTCCGTGCCGGTGTTCGTGATCGGCTACGTGCTGGTGCAGATCTTCGCCATCGACCTGCAATGGCTGCCGGTGCAGGGATTCCGGCCGATCCATCGCGGCGTCGTGCCGTTCCTCGAACGCATCGCGCTGCCGACCCTGACGCTCTCCTTCATCTACGTCGCACTGATCGCGCGCATGACCCGCGCGGCCATGCTCGACGTGCTGGGCGAGGACTATGTCCGCACTGCGCGCGCCAAGGGCATCGCCGAAAGCGGCGTGCTGCTGCGCCATGCGCTGCGCAACGCCGCCGTTCCGGTCATCACCGTGATCGGGACCGGCTTTGCGCTGCTGATCTCCGGCGTCGTGGTCACCGAAAGCGTGTTCAACCTGCCGGGCATCGGGCGCCTGACCGTGGACGCGGTGCTGGCGCGCGATTACCCGGTGATCCAGGCGATGATCCTTCTGACCTCCGGCATCTATGTCGGGGTCAATCTGCTGATCGACCTCGCCTACACCCTGCTCGATCCCAGAATTCGGTATTGAGGTTTCAGTCTTGAAGTATCGAATGGAATCGCAAGATGACGAGGCCGGCTCCCTCTCCCGTGGGGAGAGGGTTGGGGTGAGGGCGTACGGAGCGTCGATTAAGATAAGCGCCCCCTCACCCGTCCGCGCTGAGCGATGCTTCGCACCGCCCAGCGCGATCGACCTCTCCCCAGTGGGGAGAGGTGAACCGGCACCCGTTGCGACGCGATCGCGGAAGGTGCGTAACTGATGGCGATCGAGACCCTCCCCGAGCCGTCGATTCCGATCACGCGGCCATTCCGGCCCACCCTCGGATTCCTCGCCGCGACGCCGATCATCGCCACCGCTACCGTCTGCCTCGCACTCATCGTCGCCTCGGCGATCTTCGCACCGTGGCTCACCTCGCATGATCCGCAACTGCTCGCGCCGGCGCTGCGCCTGAAACCGGCCGGCGAACAATTCCTGCTCGGCACTGACGGTTACGGGCGCGACGTGCTGGCGCGCATTCTCTACGGCGGGCGCATTTCCCTGCTGATCGGGCTCGGTGCTGCCATCATCAGCGTCGCCGGCGGCCTCGTCATCGGCCTGATCTCCGGCTTCTTCAAATGGATCGACGCCATCATGATGCGGATCATGGATGGCCTGATGGCGATCCCGAGCATCCTGCTCGCCATCGCCGTGGTTGCGCTGTCGGGCGCCAGCCTGACGACGGTGCTGATCGCGATCACCATTCCTGAAATTCCGCGCGCGGCGCGGCTGGTGCGTTCCGTGGTGCTGTCCGCGCGCGAAGAACCCTATGTCGAAGCCGCGATCTCGCTGGGCTCCAGCTTGCCGAAGATCATGTGGCGGCATCTGATGCCGAACACCATCGCGCCGCTGATCGTCCAGGGCACTTACGTCTGCGCCTCCGCGATCCTCACCGAGGCGATTCTGTCGTTCCTCGGCGCCGGCATCAGCCCGGAGACGCCGACCTGGGGCAACATCATGGCCGAAGGCCGCGCCTACTTCCAGATCAAGCCGTCGCTGATCTTCTGGCCGGGTTTGATCCTCTCGATCACGATCCTCAGCGTCAACCTGATCGGCGACGCCGCGCGCGATGCGCTCGACCCCCGTATGAAACAGCGCGAGGGCGGGAAATGAAAATAGCAATCGTCATTGCGAGCCCGCGACAAAATTGGCTCTCGCCAATTTTGCGCAAGGCGAAGCAATCCAGATCATTTTGGTCAAAGGCTGGATTGCTTCGTCGCTATCGTTCCTCAAAGGAGAGGAACTTAGCTCCTCGCAATGACGGAGTGTAACTCGCATGAGCGACATCGTCCTCGACATCGATGATCTCACCGTCGGCCTCGGCAAGACCGGCGGCGGCAAAACCATCATCGACAAGCTCTCCCTGCAGGTCCGTGAACGCGAAACCCTGTGCCTGGTCGGCGAAAGCGGCTCCGGCAAGTCCGTCACCTCGCTGACGGTGATGGGCCTATTGCCGAAGGGATCGCTCGCGGCGTCGCGCGGCAGCATCAAACTGGTCGGCGAGGAACTGCTCACCGCCAGCGACCGCCGCCTGCGCCAATTGCGCGCCACCCGCATGGCGATGATCTTTCAGGAGCCGATGACGGCGCTCAATCCGGTGGTGCCGGTCGGCCGCCAGATCGACGAGGTGCTGCGGGTTCATACCGACCTCGACGCCCGCGCCCGGCGGCAGAAGATCCTGGCGATGATGGAGCACGTCCGGCTGCCCGACGTCGAACGCATTTTCAAGTCGTATCCGCATCGGCTGTCGGGCGGGCAGCGCCAGCGCATCATGATCGCCATGGCGCTGGTGCTGGAGCCGAAGCTGCTGATCGCGGACGAGCCGACCACCGCGCTCGACGTCACTACGCAAAAGCAGATTCTCACCCTGATCCGAGACCTGCAGCGCGATCACGGCACCGCCGTACTGTTCATCACCCATGACATGGGCGTGGTCGCCGAGATTGCCGACCGCGTCGCCGTGATGCGCGACGGGCGGCTGGTCGAGACCGGACCGCTCGACACCATCTTGCGCGCGCCAACCATGGAGTACACCCGCAACCTGCTCTCATCGGTGCCGAGCCTCGTGCCGCGCGCGCCGCGTCCGGCGACGTCGGAACCGGTGGTGCTGGAAGCCAATGCGCTCGGCAAGGTCTATCGCGAGCGGTCGTTTTTCGGCAAGGCGCGCGAAGTCGCGGCCGCGCAGGACGTGACGCTGACGTTGCGCAAGGGCCGCACACTCGGCATCGTCGGCGAAAGCGGCTCGGGCAAATCCACCGTGGCGCGCTGCATCGTGCGGCTGATCGATCCGACCTCCGGCGGCGTGCGGCTCGCGGGTAGCGAAATATCGTCGCTGCCGCGGCGATTGTTGCAGCCGCATCGCAAGCACATCCAGATCATCTTCCAGGACCCCTATCGGTCGCTCAATCCGCGCATCACCGTGGGCGAAACCATCGCCGAAGGTCCGATCAACTACGGCGTGCCGCGCGCCGACGCGCTGGCCAAGGCGCGAGACCTGCTCGAACTGGTCGATCTGCCGCCCGACGCGATCTCGCGCTACCCGCATCAATTCTCCGGCGGGCAGCGGCAGCGCATCGCGATCGCCCGCGCGCTGGCGCTCGACCCGGACGTGCTGGTGGCGGACGAGGCGGTCTCCGCGCTCGATGTCTCGGTGCAGGCGCAGGTGCTGGAACTGCTCGACGATATCCAGACGCGTTTGGGCATCGCGCTGCTGTTCATTACCCACGATCTGCGCGTCGCAGCGCAAATCTGCGACGATGTCGCTGTCATGCAGCGCGGGCGCATCGTCGAACAGGGACCGGCCGGCGAAGTCCTGACAAATCCGCAGCAGCCTTATACGCGCGCGCTGCTTGACGCGGCGCCCGGACGGGGATGGGATTTTGCAAATTTCCGCCCCGTGGCAGTGGAAGGCACGGTTGGCGTTTCGGTGTGACACATCCGCGTCATTGCGAGCTCGCGACAAATTTGGCACTTGTCAATTTTGCGCGAAGCGAAGCAATCCAGAGGTGGTAAAGTTCGTATGCAAAACTGGATTGCTTCGTCGCTTGCGCTCCTCGCAATGACAGGGATAACGTCGTGAGCAAATTCGCTAGGTTGTTCTCATGACCCGCATCGCCGTCGGCGGCTTCCTGCACGAAACCAACACCTTCGCCCCCACCAAGGCGACCTATGCCGATTTCGTCCACGGCGGCGGCTGGCCGGCGATGACGTTCGGCGCCGATGTACTGAAAGTGATGCGCGGCATCAATGTCGGCCTCGCCGGCTTTATCGAGGCGGCCGAAGCCAGGGGCTGGGACCTGGTTCCCTCAGTCGCCTGCGGCGCGTCGCCTTCCGCCCATGTCACGAAAGACGCCTTCGAGCGCATCACAAAGGTCATCACCGACGGCATCGCCGCGGCCGGACAGCTCGATGCCGTCTATCTCGACCTGCACGGCGCGATGGTGACCGAGCATCTCGACGACGGCGAAGGCGAAATTCTCGCACGCGTGCGCAAGGTCATCGGTCCGGGCCTGCCGCTGGTGGTCAGTCTCGATCTCCATGCCAATGTGACCCCCGAGATGGTCGAACACGCCGACGCGCTGATCGCCTACCGCACCTATCCGCATGTGGACATGGCCGAGACCGGCCGCGCCTCCGCAAAACATCTCGCGCGGCTGCTGGAGACAAAGCAGACATTCGCAAAAGCATTCCGGCAATTGCCGTTCCTGATTCCGATCAGTTGGCAATGCACCAACGACCAGCCGACCAAGGGCATCTACCAAAAGCTCGCCGCGCTGGAGAGCGAGGCCGTGCCGACGCTGTCGTTCGCGCCGGGCTTTCCCGCCGCCGATTTTCCGGGCTGCGGCGCCACCGTGTTCGCTTACGGCACAACGCAGGCCGATGCGGACAAGGCTGCCGATACGATCGCAAAGCTCGTCGAGAGTCACGAGAACGATTTCGACGGCCGCATCTATTCGCCCGACGAAGGCGTGCAGGCCGCCATGCGACTTTCAAAGACGGCCAGGAAGCCCGTCATCATCGCGGACACCCAGGACAATCCCGGCGCGGGCGGCGATTCCGACACCACGGGCATGCTGCGCGCGCTGGTCCGCAACAAGGCGACCAACGCCGCGACCGGCGTGATCTACGACCCCGCTTCCGCGAAGGCGGCGCACGCCGCGGGCGAAGGCGCGACGGTGACGCTTGCGCTCGGCGGAAAGTCGGGCATATCAGGCGACAGCCCGTACACCGAAACGTTCGTCGTCGAAAAGCTCTCCGATGGCAACTTCATCGCACCGGGCCCCTACTACGGCGGCCGCGCGATGGAGATGGGCCCGTCCGCGTGCCTGCGCATCGGCGATGTGCGCGTCGTGGTGTCTTCGCACAAGGCGCAACTCGCGGACCAGGCGATGTACCGCTACGTCGGCATCGAGCCGACCGAGCAAGCCATCCTCGTCAACAAAAGCTCGGTGCATTTCCGCGCCGATTTCGAGCCGATCGCCGAGAAGCTTTTGATCTGCGCCGCGCCCGGCGCGATGCCCGCGGATACCGCCACGCTGCCATGGACGCGGCTGCGGCCCGGCGTGCGCCTGAAGCCGAACGGACAGCCTTTCAAGCCAAAGGCAGCAGCCGAATGACACACAGCGCTCGCGTTATTCCTCCCCCCGCTCTTGCGGCGGGGAGGGTCGGCCAAGGTCGCAGATTGGCGCAGCCAATCGCGATCGGCGG
>JAFEFK010000425.1 GCA_018240625.1 Pseudomonadota bacterium | reverse complement strand
GGCGTTCGCAAAGCTGCTATTGCTGGCGCGGCGTGTGCGCGAGCGCGCCTGTTCCGGCTAGGGAGGTTCGACGAGAGATACCACGCATTGTCCGTCCTCCTATGAGAGCATTGACTTGGCGATCACGTTGCGGAGGATTTCGCTGGTGCCTCCGCCTATCGTTCCGACCCTGGAATCGCGGAAATACATCTGCATTTCCGAACTCATCATCAGTCCCGCGCCGCCCATGATCTGGATGCCGGCATCGGCGCACTTGGAATTGCTTTCGGTGGCGAATATCTTCGTCACCGCCGCGGCCGTATTCGGCGCGACGCCCTTGTCCATGAGGGACGCGAGCCGGTACGTCATGACACGCGAACTCGCTGTAGTAGCGCTGCGCACTCGCAGGGTGATGGAGGGTTAAGTACGGTTTCATCCCTATCTCGCAATGCAACACGGTGCTTCAAGTTCTCTTTGTGAAAGCCTGAGCAATAAAAGTACCAGCGTCGTTAGTTTCGGGAGTGCGAGCACATTTGGGGTTGGACGCGCAAGAAGTCCTACCGGCTCGTCAGTCGACTTTGGCGCCAGACATCTCAATGATTGGCTTCCAACGACTGATTTCACTCTTGATGAACTCGCCAAGCTCGCCGGGTGTGGTGGGGGCAGTAATCGCTCCGGCTTGATCGAGAAGCTTCTTCGTCCCAGGAGACTCCATGGCCTTGCGAGAAGCGGCATTCAGCTTCTCAACTATTTGCTGTGGAGTACCGGCAGGCGCGAGCAGCGCGTACCAAGCTGTTGCAACATACCCTGGCAGGGCAGCTTCAGCCACCGTCGGAATGTTAGCGAGAGCCGGAATGCGATCCTTCGAAGTCACCGCCAGCGCGATGAGGTGACCCGACTGCACGATGGGGATGCCGGTCGCAAGACTCAAAAAGATGATCGGGACATGACCCGCAATAACGTCATTAAGCGCGGGCCCTTCGCCACGATAAGCCACACCGCTCATCTGCAGCTGCGCCATCGATTTGAACAGCTCTCCGCCGAGATGCTGTGTAGTGCCTGAGCCTCCGTGCGCGAAATTGTGCTTGTTGGGCTCTCTTCGAATCAACTCAATCAGTTCGCTCAACGTTTTCACACCCAGAGCAGGATGCACTGCGATTAAGTTCGATACGAACGCGATGCGGGTGATTGGGGCGAATGCCGTGGTCGGATCATAAGGCAGCGACTTGAAGAGCGTGACATTGCCTGCGAGCGGTCCATTCGTGCCGAAGCCGATCGTGTAGCCGTCTGGAGGGGACTTGGCGACGGCGTCCGTTCCAATGTTTCCGCCCGCGCCAGTTCTGTTCTCGACGACGACTGTTTGTCCAAGTACTTCCCCGAGTTCCTTAGCGAACGTTCGCCCAAGCGCGTCTGTCGGGCCACCCGCAGCAAATGGGATAATCAACCGTATCGGCTTTGACGGGTACGTATCAGCCAACACAGCCATAGGTAGCGAGCTTAGGATCAGAGCGCCAACGATTGCCGACCAACTCTTCATGTAACCCTCCCGAAGTCATTATTTTTTGGTAGTCAGCAAAGCGTGTGCCACGCACGTTGGCTGTCCGCATGGCCGCGATAAGTAAGAAAGAAGCCAGTGCGACGGATAGATGTTGTGGCCGCCCCGGATTATCAGGTCCTTGAGGCGCCCCTCGATGCGGAGATTGCCTTTGGCGTCCATGACGCCAAGATCTCCGGATAGAAACCAGCCGTAGTCGACGGTCGCACGGTCGGTCCCCCAACCGTCTTCAGTCAGAAGCGCCCGCGCCGACAGCGTGTTGAGAAGGTCGCCGACCTCGGCGCATGTGTAGGTCTTGTGGACCGAGGGGTTGCAGGCGATCCCTTCACGCGCGCAGGCGAGGAACATGACGACCGCCTCGATGCGGTTGGACAACCACATCATCACGCGGTCGCTGCCGACCAGCCCGTATTCGCGCAGATCTGCCGCGACACCGTCCGTCCAACGCTTGAGCTCACCCCACGTCAGCGTTTGGCGAGCATCCTGCAGCGCCACGGCATCAGGCCGCTCGGTCGCATGACTGGTGAGCAGACTGTAGAAGGTGTCTTCGCGCCACCATCCGTTCGCTGTAGTAGCGCTGCGCGCTCGCAGGGTGATGGAGAGTTAAGTACGGTTTCATCCTATCTCGCAATGCAGCATTCGAGAACTGCCTTCATGGGCGTTGCTGCTATCCAGACATCAGCAACACCCGTGCCATTTCGCCGCTGCTGCTCCTGGGTCGTGGAACTCCTTGTTTTGCAGGGGTAGCCTTTGGAGCCTCTTAAATTTGTGTCCTCAGGAGCGGCAAAGTTTCTTGAGCGGCGTCCTCACTGTGCTCACGTGTCCTCAACAAGGACACTGAGGAAATGCCTAATCCGATTACCGCCACGATTGCCGGTGTGCTTCTCTTCGACGCTGCGGCTCGTGTAATCGCTTCGGTCGGCGTGGGCTCCGATCCACGTCTGAATTCGTTGACCGCAGATCAGGCATGGATGGCCGAGGCCCGCGAGCGGCGCATCACGACGCTGAATCTCGATCGCAAGATCTACATGGTGCTGGTCACTCCGGCCGGGTCCAGAGAGATGCTCGTTCTCAGCGAAACGCCGGGCGACGCACTTCTCAGCTTCATCGGCAGCGTCGATTTCTCCTGAGACATCCTGCAGCACCTGCTGACGGATCCGTTCGACGCCATGACGATCGTCGATGACAAGGCCAAGATCGTCTACATTTCTCCGATCCACGAAGCGTTTTTCGGGCTGAAGGCCGGCGAAGGAAACGGACGCCCGGTCGAGACCGTCATCGACAACACGCGACTGCATGAGATCGTGGCCACGGGCAAGGCCGAGGTCGGGAAAATTCAGCGCATGCGCGGCGGAGACAGAGTCGTTTCCCGCATTCCCATCAAGAGGGACGGGAAGGTGCTCGGCGCCATTGGGCGGGTCCGCGAGCGACCGATACGCTACCTCAGCCGGAATGGTCGCGGCGGCGTTCATCAGGTCCCACTCGCCCTTCGATTCCGACGGCTTCTTGGTCTGCAAAAGGTACATGTCGCGCATCATGCGGCCGTCGTCGCGGATGCTTCCGTTCTTGGTCATGAAGTCGTTGACGGGGCATCCGCGTCAGCCGGTCCTTAGCTTGCTCTGCAGCG
>JAFEFK010000424.1 GCA_018240625.1 Pseudomonadota bacterium | reverse complement strand
GGTCGCAGGCATTCCGGACAATGTCTCTCAGTCGATCGTCGATCGCATGATCCTGTATCCGAACCGGATGGGACAACCGCGGGAATTTGCCCGGCTGGTGCAACATATCGTCGAGAACTCGTACCTGAACGCGACCACGCTCGATCTGGATGCAGGCGCCCGCATGCAGTCGCGTTGACCACGTTTCCTCTGGCAATCGGCATCCGATATGCTACCTGATCGACTGCGATGGCATCTCAAAATTCCGGTGATGGCAGCGCCGATGTTTCTCGGGACCGGATCTGGTCGTTGAGACCTGTCAAGCTGGCGTGATCGGCACCTTTCCGGTGCTCAACCAGCGCACGACGGACGGTTTCGAAGCGTGGCTGGCCGACATACGCGGCCGGCTCGCCGGGCAACATTGCGCGCCCTTTGGTGCGCAATTCGTCGTTCACTCCACCAATCCTCGGCACGCGGCAGACTTCGCCGCGGCCATCCGTCATGAAATTCCCATCGTCATCACGACCCTCGGAATTACGCGAGAACTGACCGACGCCATACATACCTATGGCGGGCTGGTGTTCCACGACGCGACCACGATGAAGCATGCCAAGAAGGCGCTCGACGCCAACGCCGACGGGATCATTGCCGTCTGTGCCGGTGCGGGTGGCCGGCGCCAGCTTTCTCGCCCAGACGCTGAACCGCCCGTACGACAACCCGAAGGACCACAGCAGCTTCAACGTCGCGCGCGAGATCAGCCCGAAACTGTGGAAGGATATCTGGACCGCGGGACAGGGAGTCGGCGGCGTCAACGACATCATTCCGGTCGCAGAACTCTGCGCGCGGCTACAGCGGGAATGGCGCGATGGTATTCGGCGCCTCTCTGCCGCGGTCGGATGAGGCAGCCCGTCGTGGCGGGTTACCTTTACCGCTACGTCTGCCGTGCGCTGATTTAACAGCAGCCCGATCGAGGTCGCCCCCGCAGTCCTCGGAAGTTTATCGACCAACACAACGTGCTTCGGCCGTTTGTAGCGAGCGATTTGTCCGTTCACGAAGTCGATGATTTCGCCGGCCGGATTCGCGCGGTCATCGCCATCGACGACCGCGATGCTGCGCCAAAACAGCGGCCGGCCCGCGGATTTCGGACGGTCGCGGTACGGCGAAAGCATCGCCAAGCCCGAGGCTTCGGATTGACCGAACGTCGCCCAGAAAGTTGCATTCGGATACTCGGTCTCGAAACGCTCTATGGTTGCGGGGGTATCCAGTCCTGTAAGAGCACGCAGCGATCCAAGCAGTTCGCGATCCGGTCCTGACTCGGAGATGCGGTGGGTTTCCATCAAGTAGCCGCGTTCCCCCCAAGAAACGCCTCGACGACACTCGGATCATTCAAGAGATCTGCGCCTGCGCCGCGCAGAGTGATCTGCCCCAGAGACAGCACGCAGGCGCGGTCTGCGATACGCAGCGCTGCTTTGGCATTTTGCTCAACCAGAAGTATCCCAAGTCCCAATTCGTGTCGCATGCGCAAGATCAGGCGGAATATTTCAGCAACGACCTGAGGTGCGAGCCCCATCGATGGATCATCAAGCATCAGCACCCTTGGTTTAGCCGCCAGGGCCCTGCCAATGGCCAACATCTGCTGCTCGCCGCCGGACATAGCGCCCGCCGCCTGCGTCCGCCGCTCTCCGAGGCGCGGAAACAGCTCGTAAATCCGGTCGATCCGATCGGCGACTTCAGCATGCGGCTGGCCATAGCCGCCGAGAGACAGGTTTTCTTCCACCGTCATCTCGGCAAAAACGCGTCGTCCTTCCGGCACATGACGTAGGCCAGCGCGCGCGATCATTGCTGGAGCGGTTCCAGCAATCGGTCGTCCGTCAAACACGATGGCGCCGGAGCGGATCGGGTTGAAGCCTGAAATCGTATTGAGAAGCGTCGATTTCCCGGCGCCGTTGGCGCCGACGATGGAGAAGATTTCACCTTTTCGAATGGCGATGGAAATGCCGTGAAGCACTTCGACCGGGCCGTAGCCAGCCTTCAAATCGGCAATAGAGAGAAGCTCGGTCATTTCAGGCCACCGCCTCATCCGCGCCGAGGTAGGCAGCAATCACGTCCTTGTTCGATGCGATGTCTTTCGGCGTACCCTCTGCAAGCTTGCGACCGAAATTCACCACAACGATATGCGAGGAAATCGACATCACCATGCCCATGTCGTGTTCGACAAGCAGGACGGCGCGGCCATCTGCGGCGATCTCAGAAAGCAGACGCGACAGGTCCGCCGTTTCGCTTGGATTGAGGCCCGCGGCGGGCTCGTCCAGCAACAGCAGCTTGGGATCTTGCGCCAATGAGCGGGCGATTTCGACGCGGCGCTGAAGCCCATAGGGCAGATCCGTCGCCAGACGCTGCCACCACTGCTCGGCGACGCCCGCACGCGTAAGACACTGCGCGGCGCGAGCAGCCATTTCGTCATTTTCTTTCATGACCACCCAGGGTCGGAACACGGAACTCAACAGGCCATGCTGGCCGAACCGGTAAGCGCCCGCCATTACGTTGGTCAGAACACTCATGCCATGCGCTATCTGCGGGGTCTGATACGTTCGCGCGATGCCGGCCGTGCCGCGCTGATGCGTCGGCCGAGCGGTGATGTCCTCTCCTTCGAGGCTGATTGTGCCACCGTCGCAGGCGAGAACACCCGTAACGAGATTGATCAGCGTGGTCTTGCCTGCGCCATTCGGACCTATCAGCGCCGTGACTTCCCCGGCGACCAGGTCGAACGACACGTCAGACACGGCCGCAATGCCGCCGAATCGCTTCGACAGGCCCTTGATCGAAGCCAGAGGCGTGCTGCTCATGCGACGCTTCTCTTGCGGGTGACAAGGCGGAACAACGTTTCTCCAAGACCCCGGGGAGCGAACATCATGATGCCTACCATGACAAGACCATAGATTAGGTGTTTGGCGTGATCGAAGCCTTCGAGTAGGTTGGGCAGGACTATGATGGCGAAGGCGCCGAAGATCGCGCCCCAGACGGTCGAAAGCGACCCGAGGATGACCATCATCAAAAGCTCGATGGAGAGCCCGACACCGAAGGCGCTGGCGTTGAATGAGCGTAGATAAAGCGCCAGAAGAGCGCCAGACAGGCCGGACAAAGCGGCGGCGATGGCGAAGACCATAGACTTGGCCCGAACCGTATCGACGCCCATGCAAGCGGCAACGAGTTCGGATGTTCTTAGCACCATCAGGCCGCGCCCGAACCGCCCGTCTACGAGTGATACGGCGACGGCGATCGCCGACAGCAACGAGATGCCCGCCAGAATGTAGAGTATACGCTCGTGGCTGAAACCCGCGATCGCCAGACTCGGCAGATCGACGATACCGGGGTCGAGGCCACCGGTAACGCTGCGCCATTGCGCCGCCACGACGAAAAACACGGCGCCGAGCGCCAATGTGCCCAGCGCGAGATTGTGGCCCGACAGGCGCAGGATCGGTCGGGCGATCAAGAAGCCGAGCAGCCCCGGCAATAGCACCGCAGCCACCAGCGCCACGGGCGCTGGCAGCGCCAGCTTCTGCAGGGCAAAGGCCGCCGCATAAGCGCCAATGCCCATGAAGGCGCCTTGGCCGAGCGAGACCTGCCCTGCGTAGCCCAGCAGCAACGTAAGGCCAATGGCCGCGATAGCGTGGATCATCGACAGGATCAGAATCGAGCGATGGAACTGGCTGGTCAGCGCTAGTTCTGCGAGCGTAAGAACCACAGCAAGGCCTGCGAGGATAACCGCGTCATGCCGGAGGTTGGAATTCGATGTCGAAGTGGTCATGGCTCAGACCCGTGTAACGATGGCGCGACCGACGAGGCCCTGCGGCCTAAGGATTAGAACGAGAATGAGAAGGATAAAACCGACGGCATCCTTGAAGCCGGAGGCGACGTATCCGGCGGACAGGCTCTCAACAACGCCGATCAACAGTCCACCGACAATAGCTCCGATGGGGTTGCCCAGCCCGCCGGCGACAGCCGCCGCGAAGCCCTTGAGACCAAGGAAGATGCCGTTTTCGTAGAACGCTGCGGATATCGGGGCGAGCATCGCGCCGGCCAAACCACCGAGCGCACCCGCCAAGGTCATGGCGATGGCGGCGGCGCGCTTCGGCTCGATGCCGCAAAGGGCGGCGGCCCTCGGTTCTTGACTCGCGGCGCGCATTGCCTTGCCGAACATGGTTTTCGAGAACATGTACCACAAAACGGTGCTGGTCAGCGCCAGGACGAAGATGATCCAGAGGCCTTGGCTCGGAATGTAGACGTTGCCTATCAACACCAGCGGCAAAAGCCCGAATTCCGGCACGAACGTGATTTCACGCCCGAAGGCGAGCGCGGCTGCCCCGCGCAAGGCGAGCGCCACGCCGATGGTCAGCATCACCAGCGTCAACGGATCGGAACTGCGCGCCATCGCCATATCGAGAATGCAGCGCTGCATCAGCCAGCCGGTAAGCGCCGCACCCGCTACAGCGAGCAGGAGCGCCAGCGACATCGGCAGTTTGGCGGCCTGCGCCGCGCAGGCAAGAAGAACGCCGCCGAGCATCAGGAATTCGCCGTTGGCGAAATTGATCAGTTTGGTAGCATTGTACACAATGGTGAAACCAAGTGCCGCCATGCCGTAAATGCAGCCGACGACGAGGCCCGTGATCAGGATTTGCAGCAGGGTATCCATTTTACCTCCAGGCTTTGCTTCGGTCGCTGACGGACGGATTGCAAGACCGCCCGCCCTGCAGGTCACTTCACGGTGACGAACTTGCCGCCTTGAACCTGCAGCATCACCATCGACTGCGACTCCCGGTCGAGGCCGTTGTGGTTGGCGTCAGTGAAGCGAAACATCCCGTTGGCGCCGGGGAAGGAAATGCCACTGCGCATGGCTTCCGCCAGCTTCTCGCGATCCGGGGACCCGCCAGCCTTTTTCAGCGCTTCCTCGATGAGCAGCATCGCGTCCGAGGGATGCCCGATGAAGGTCGTGGCGTCGGCTTTGAACTTCTCCTTGTAATCGGCCGCGAGTTTGGTCACCACTGGGCGCATCGGATCGTTTGCGGCAAGGCTCTCGGGCGCGAGCAGACGCATGGACGATACGTAAGACTTCTCCGCTGCCGCGCCGGCCTGCTCGATCAGCTGCGGCGAGGCAGCACCATAGCTGTTGTAGATCGGCTTGTTGTAGCCAATGGCCGCCGCGTTCTTGAGTATGATGGTCGGACCGGGGTTGACGCTCCAGATCAGCATCGCATCGGCGCCACTCGACCGAATCTTGAGGATCTGCGGCGTCATGTCGGTATCGCGTGGGCCGAACTCTTCCGCTGCGTTGACCTTCAGTCCGAGTTGGCTGGCTACCTCTTTGACGACTGCGGCACCGGCCTGCCCAAAACCATCGGCGGAGGACAGGATGCCGACGGAGGTGGCGCCCTTGACCTTCATGAAAGAAATCAGGTGCTCGGCAACGATGCGGTCGGTCGGTGGAGTCTTGAAGACGTAAGGGGTTGGGGGCACAACAACCGCTTCCGCGCCTGCGAAGCTGACGAGCGGCACCTTGTTTTCGTTTGCGACCGCGCGGATCGCCAGGCTTTCGCCGGTCGTCGAGGGGCCGACCACAACATGCACCTTGTCTGAATCTATTAGGCGGCGGAACTGCTGGGCCGCGATTGTGCCGTTGCCTTCGGTGTCGTAGAGGAACGGCCTGATCTTGTTACCGGCCATGCCGCCGCGCGCATTGATCTGTTCGACGAGCATCTCGAAGGCGTTCTTCTGTGATGCGCCGATGAAGGCCGTTGGCCCCGAGGCTGCGATCAACGCACCAATGCGGATTTCCTTATCCTGGGCCTGCGCTGCTCCCAATAAAGCGACGGCCATAGTCAGGCCCAGACCGGCGGAAAGCAGGTTTCTGCATGTTGTCATGATGGGTTTCCTCCCTTAGAGTTTCTCGATACTGGTCTTCAGTTGCGTTCGCTGGCCGCATGGAGGCCCGCGATGTAACCAAAGGTCATGCCCGGTCCGAGCGTGATGCCGCCGCCGGAATAATTCCCGCCAAGCACGCTCGCCATGTCATTGCCGACGGCATAAAGCCCCTTGAGCGGCGTATTGTCAGGGCCGATCACACGCGCGTGTTCGTCGGTTTTGAGGCCTGCGAAAGTGCCGATATCGCCGGGGACGACCCGCACAGCGTAGAATGGACCGGTCGCGATCGGCGCGAGGCACGGGTTCGGCTTGACCTCTGGATCGCCGTGAAAACGGTTGTAGGCGGTCGAGCCTTTGCCGAAGGCAGTATCCGTGCCAGTCGGAACGTCCGCGTTCCAGCGGGCGACCGTTTCCTCGAAAGCGTTTCGTTCAATGCCCGCCACTGATGCAAGCTCGGCAAGAGTGTTGCCGCGCATCAGGTAGCCGGAGCGGATCGAAGGTTGAAGAGGTAGCGGCGCCGGTTTCACATGGCCAAGACCGTATTTGCGGATGGTGCGGTGATCGGCGATCAGGAATGCCTCCGCCGGTTGGTCCGAAGGGCACGCACATTCCATGCCCTGCACGAAATCATGATAGCTGTTGGCTTCGTTGACGAAGCGGCGTCCGGCTCGCGAGACAGCGATGACGCCCGGCTTGCCGCGGTCGATGAAGTGGGGGAACGGGCCCTTGGTACCATCCTTGCGCGGCACAAGGCTGGTCGGAGCCCAGGCACCCGCGTTGGGATAATCCTTGACGACCTCGCCGCCAACCGACTCGCCCAGACGTACGCCGTCTCCAGTGTTTCCAGGACTCGCCGCCGACCAATGCTCGCTCTCACCGGCGCAGTGATTGTAGAGGGTCTGCCGCCTGGCAAAATCAAACGGAAAGCCGCCACAGGCCAGTACGACGCCCTTGTTCGCCAGCACACGGCGCCTGCCTTTTGGTGTCAGCACTTCCGCACCGACGACATGGCCTCTGTCGTTTCGGATGAGCGTTCTCACCGGGCTGTCGAGCCAGATCGGCACGCCGAGTTCGCACGCCGACCGAAACAGTCGCGCGGCCAGCGCATTGCCGTTGGTCAACAGCATCGACCGGCCCCGCACGGAGCGGTCGAACCCGAATTTGACCAAACGTTTGGCGACGTAGAGGAAGGATTCCAGCCGCTGCGTGGCGCGATAGAAGTGCCAAAGCTCTTTACCAGAGCCGATTGCGAGGCCATAGAGCGTTAGCTCAGGCCGCGGCGGTCGCAGCTTGTCAATATCCGATCCGAGAATTGTCGCACTGACAGGTTGCGTCAGTATCGAGCGACCGCCCGGCGTGCCACCCGGCGCATCCGGATGGTAATCCGAGAATGCGGGAGCCGCTTCGAACCGCACCTGCGTATACGCATGCATGAAGGCAACCATCTCGGGACCTGCGTCGAGAAATGCATCGACCCTCGCAGCGTCGTAGTGGTTGCCCGATTCGTGCTTCATATACGCGAGCGCCGCGTCCTTGCTGTCCTTGACCCCAGCTTCGATGCTCACCGGATTGTTCGGCACCCAGAGATAGCCGCCCGATAACGCTGTTGTGCCACCGAACACCGCTTCCTTTTCGGCAACGATAACCTTCAGCCCCTTCTTCGCGGCAACGATGGCGGCAACCATGCCGCTTGCGCCGGAGCCGGCGACCAACACATCGCAATGCTGGGTTTCATTTGGAATCGCGTGCTTGGAAGAGGCAACCATGGCAGATCATCCATAATACAAGATACAAGCGGTTATGGTGGTGGCGTTCATGAAGTAAGATACCCACCCTCGACAGGTAGCATGACACCGGTCACGTAGGAGGACATGCGTGAGGCAAGAAATAGCGTCGGCCCCACGAGCTCTTCGGGCTCGCCTACGCGCCCCATCGGCGTATGATTCAGAAACCGGGCCATCACCTCGGGATTAGCGCGCGTCCCTTCGGTCATAGGCGTGGCAATGACACCTGGTGCAATCCCGTTGACGCGTACCCCGTCCGCTGCCAGATCGGCCGCCAGCGCCTTGGTCAGCTGAATGACAGCGCCCTTGGTGGCGGCGTAGCTGGCCGAATTCCGATAGGCGACGAAGGAAGCAATCGAGCCGACATTGACGACGCGTCCCTTGGTGCGCCGCAGCTGCGGCAGCAGAGCTATCGTCATGTTGGCAGTGCCGTTCAGATTGACGGCAATCTGCGCGTCGAGGTGGTTGAGAAATT
Source organism: Pseudomonadota bacterium (assembly GCA_018240625.1). Classification (GTDB taxonomy): domain Bacteria; phylum Pseudomonadota; class Alphaproteobacteria; order Rhizobiales; family Xanthobacteraceae; genus Nitrobacter. The sequence continues at coordinate 1,137 of JAFEFK010000424.1, read as the reverse complement.
CAGGGTCGTCGGGTGCGGTGCGGCGCGTGATCCCTGCATTATTGATCAGCACAGCCACATCACCGAACACCTCCCTTGCAGTGGTTGCAAAAGCAAAGCACGCAGCACGGTCCGCAACATCGAGCCCATACCCTTCGGCGTGTCCGCCCACAGCCTTGATCGCGTTGGCCGTTGCGCAGGCACCCTCGGCGTATCGATCGACGACGATTACTGAGGCTCCGGATGTGGCAAGTCCGCGGGCGATAGCGGCTCCAATGCCCTGCGCCGCCCCCGTGACGACAGCGACATCGCCGGCCAGCAGGCCAGAAATGGATCCGTCGTGCATCTGCCTCTCTCCCCTAGCATCAACTGTTGCTGCGCACAGTTACGTCTCGTATTGTTCGTACTAGCTTCGATAGTTATACAATTCGTAATAAACTTCCTATTCTGTAATGATGCTTCCTGCGAGCCAGGCTGTCAAGCCTGTCGGATTAGGCAACTTTGCCGCTGTGAAGGACACTCATGGTAGACCGCTCAACCGAACCTCTGCCGGAAAACGCGCCTGGCGCAGACAAGCCGACACAACTCGGCATCCAATCGGTAGAGGTTGCTGGCGATCTAATTCACGCACTGATCCAGGCCGATGGGCCGCTCAAATTGGCCGATCTGGCGCAGAGGGCAGGCATGCCCTCTGCCAAAGCGCACCGATATCTCGTCAGTTTGATGCGCGTCGGATTGGCGCGGCAGGATGCGGCGACGTCTCGATACGACCTCGGACCTGTAGCTTTCCAGCTTGGGCTCAAGGGGTTCAGTCGCTTCGAGCCGTTGCAAGTGGCTGAAGCGACGCTGCACACACTTGTCGATCAGGTCGGCGAGACAGCGGCGCTAGCCGTCTGGGGCGAAAAGGGCCCTACGATGATCAAGGTCGTCGAGGCCCGGCATGACCTGGCGAGTACCATGGCGCCGTCGCACCACTGCCCGCTGACCTATTCCGCGACGGGGCTCTTGTTTTGTGCCTACGAAGACCCGGTTCGTACGGCCACCGCAATCGAGCGCGAGTTGGACCAGAACCGACGGTCGGGCCGTCTCAACGTACCGAAAGAACGGGCGTCTCTGGCTGGAATGATGCGTGAAATCAAGGAGCGCGGTTATTCTTGC
>JAFEFK010000423.1 GCA_018240625.1 Pseudomonadota bacterium | reverse complement strand
TGCGAGGCGAGGCGGATGCGCTGGCTCTCGCCGCCGGACAATGTGCCGGAGGCGCGCGACAGCGTGAGATAATTCAGGCCGACGTCGAGCAGGAACGACAGCCGCTCGCGGATTTCCTTGAGCACGCGGCCGGCGATCTCGTTCTGCTGCGTCGTGAGCAGCTTTGGCACGGTCTCGAACCATTCGCCGGCGCGCCGCACCGACAGTTCGCTGATCTCGCCGATGTGCTTGCCGCCGATCTTGACGCACAGCGCTTCCGGCTTCAGGCGATAACCTTTGCAGGCGTCACAGGGCACGTCGGAAAAGTACTTGCCGAGTTCCTCGCGCGCCCATTCGCTCTCGGTCTCACGAAAACGGCGGTCGATGTTGGTCACGACGCCCTCGAACGGCTTCTTGGTGTCGTAGGAACGTACGCCGTCTTCATAGGAGAATTTGATTTCGTCGTCGCCGGAGCCGTGCAGCAATGCGGCCTGCGTTTTCTTCGGCAGGTCCTTCCACTTGGTGTCGAGCGTGAACTTGTAGAATTTGCCGAGCGCCGTCAGCGTCTGCACGTAGTAGGGCGACGAGGATTTCGCCCACGGCGCGATGGCGCCCTTGCGCAGCGTGAGTTCCTTGTCCGGGATGACGAGCTCTTCGTCGACATGCTGTTCGACGCCGAGGCCGCCGCATTTCGGGCAGGCGCCATAGGGGTTGTTGAACGAAAAGAGTCTGGGCTCGATCTCCGGCAGCGTGAAACCGGACACCGGGCAGGCGAACTTTTCCGAGAACAGGATGCGCTCGGGTCCGCTCTTGTCGTGAATCTTGGCGACTTTTTTGGCGGCAGGCTCTGACTGCTCCCTCCCCCCTTGTGGGGGAGGGTTGGGGAGGGGGGTAGCCGACGGTGTACTACGTTGCTTACCCCCCTCCCGACGCTTCGCGTCGACCTCCCCCACAAGGGGGGAGGTAACCGTAGTGCTCGCAGTCGGCGCATCGGCATATTCGATCACCGCCAGCCCTTCAGCCAGCTTCAGCGCAGTCTCAAAACTTTCTGCCAGACGCTGGCCGATATCGGCGCGCACCACGATGCGGTCGACCACCACATCGATGTCGTGCGGAAACTTCTTGTCGAGCGTGGGTGCTTCGGCGAGTTCATGAAATGCGCCGTCGATCTTGACGCGCTGAAAGCCCTTCTTGAGGTACTCCGCAAGTTCCTTGCGGTATTCGCCCTTGCGCCCGCGCACCACGGGCGCCAGCAAATAGAGACGCGTACCTTCGGGCAGCGCCAGCACGCGGTCGACCATCAGGCTCACGGTCTGGCTTTCGATCGGCAGGCCGGTGGCGGGCGAATAGGGCACGCCGACACGCGCCCACAGCAGCCGCATGTAGTCATAGATCTCGGTGACGGTGCCAACGGTCGATCGCGGATTCTTCGATGTCGTTTTCTGTTCGATTGAAATGGCGGGCGACAGCCCGTCGATCTGATCGACGTCGGGCTTCTGCATCATCTCCAGGAATTGCCGCGCGTAGGCGGAGAGCGACTCGACGTAGCGGCGCTGGCCTTCGGCATAGATGGTATCGAACGCAAGCGACGATTTGCCGGAGCCGGAAAGCCCGGTGAACACCGCGAGCTTGTCGCGCGGAATTTCGACGTCGACGTTCTTCAGATTGTGTTCGCGCGCGCCGCGGATCGTGATTGCCCGTGTGGCCGAACCATTTTGCTGACGCTTCGCCTTGATGATTTCATCCATGACAGGTTTTCCGGACGCGTGTGACGCGCCGTTCTTGGGCGCCCATCGCCGGGGAGGCCCGAACCTGACGCCATATGAATTATTGCTGGAACGTAGGAAGAACGTACGCCGATATCCAGTGCTTGACGTAATTCTTCAACGGTTTGTTTCAGCTACAGGTTTCGCGCGGGCAGAAATGAGTAACGGTAGCACGCGCAACTGCCGGTTTGTGGCAGTAGCAGGCTCCCAGTGATCCGATTCCCGTCCAGCAGATATTTTGCGAATGTTGAAATCGCAGGACCACTAGCAACGATAGGTTCCTGCGCACCGGCATCGGCTGTTTCAAACAAAAAGGCCGGCGTGGCAGCCGGCCTTTTGAAGTCCACTTGATCGCAGTCGGGAGAAATCAGTACCGGGCGATAACCGGTCCGCCCCAGCGATAGTTCACGCCGACCTTGACCGTATCGATATCAACGCGGCTGGTGACGTTAAGTGCCGGATTGAGCGTGCCAGCCGGAGCGGTTTCCGATCCCAGGCCATAGTGCATATATTCGACCTTGGCGCTCCAGTTGGGTGAGAAACCCCATTCGATGCCTGCGCCGGCTGCATAACCCCAGCGATCCGAATTGAATGCGCCGGTCGCGCCAACGGCCGGCACACCCGCAGCCAAGCTCAACGCAGTATTGTGGACGTTCGCATAGCCAGCGCCACCGGTGCCGTAGAACAGAACGTTGTTGACCGCGTAGCCGACACGTCCCCGGAAGGAGGCGAGCGCACGTGCGTCCGACGAGCAGACAAACAGCCCAGCGGCGCAGCCCGTGGTGCCCTTGATATCAGCCCAGTCGCCATCGGCCTCGAGGCCGAGAACCCAAGCACCGGTTTGCCAATTGTAACCGATCTGCCCACCAGCGAAGCCGCCGGAAGTGTTGATGCCAACAGAGCCGCCGGTCGTGGAGAAACGATCGCGGCCCCAGCCGCCGCCGCCATTTGCGCCGATGTAGAATCCCGTCCAGTCATAAACTGCGGCCATCATCGGTGCGGCCTTGGTGTAACGGGGTGCGAGATCCGCTGCCGAGGCTTGCGCCAAACCGAGCGCAGCAAGTGCAACTGTTCCAAGCAAAATCTTCTTCATGTCGTATCGTCCCACGGCGCGAGCGCCAAAAATCCTGAGTCTATGGAACAGAATATAGCCCCAGCCCGGTCGCAATGCCGTCTCCGAAAAGCAACACTTGGCGACAATGTCGGCCGCCCCGAAGCGCTGATTTGTTTGGGATTTCCAGGACCGGGCAAGCTATTTTTGGATGGGATCAGCCCCATTTTGGACGTGCTGTTTTATGTTGAGAAGCGTATTGAGAACGAAAGAAGAACAATCTATATTCGATACAGTGGATAACCGGGCGAAGGGCGTCTCGCCGCGCGATCAGGAACGTGTAGGGTCGCTCGCAAATGGGGCCCCGAACGGCCTGGCGCCGGCATTCGATCGGCGGCATTTCATGTTGGCAAAGTCCGATGCCGGGTCAATCCGGATCGGATAGTGGAGAACGGCGATGGCGGGAAGCGTAAACAAGGTCATTCTGATTGGTAATCTCGGCGCCGATCCCGAAATCAAGCGAACCCAGGACGGGCGGCCGATCGCCAACCTGCGGATCGCCACGTCCGAAACCTGGCGCGACAAGAACAGCGGCGAGCGCAAGGAAAAGACCGAATGGCATCGCGTCGTGATCTTCAACGAAGGCCTGTGCAAGGTGGCCGAGCAATATTTGAAGAAAGGCGCGAAGGTCTACATTGAGGGTCAACTGCAGCCCCGCAAATGGACCGACCAGAGCGGTGTCGAAAAATATTC
>JAFEFK010000422.1 GCA_018240625.1 Pseudomonadota bacterium | reverse complement strand
TTTCGCGAAATTCTCGCCCGGCGTGCAATTGACGCTCGATCTCACACGGCACCTCTGCGCCGATCCGGCGATTGCGCTGGTCGATTCCACGGCAAGCCCGGGGCATCCGATGATCGAGCCGATCTGGCGCGGGCGGCTCGCGATCGGAGACGTGCTGATCCCGCTTCGCCGGCGCGACCCCGTCATTCCCATGGTGAGGACTGTGATCGCGCTACGCCAGCTGGTGCGCGAACCCGCGCGCCGCGCCGTTCATTTCATCCGCAAACGTCAGGAGAACCACTCATGAACGCCGTCTCCGAACTGGCGCCCGTTATCAGCGCCGCCAATGACGCGCTGCGGCGTGACTTTCCACTGCGGCCATTCGCGATCCGTCACAAGCTCGCGGGACATCCGCTTTTGACGCTGCCGCGTATCGCGCAGCTCGCCGCCGAGCTGCCGCGTGACCTGATCGAGTACAATTCAGGCAAGGTCGCCATCAGCCAGGACCCCGACGCCATTCCCTCGGTCGACCTCAATCCGGTCGAAGTCGTCAAGAGGATCGAGACGGCTGGCGCGTGGATGGTGCTGAAGCGTGTCGACAACTCGCCGGAATATCGCCGCCTGATCGAAGATTCGCTGCTGTCAGTAGCGCGCGCCCGCGGCTTCAACAGCCTGCGCGATGCGGGTTTCGAACAGCTCGAAGGCTATCTGTTCGTCTCGTCGCCGAATTCCACCACACCGTTTCATCTCGACAGCGAGGACAATTTCTTCGTCCAGATCCACGGCGAGAAATTCTTCACGGTCTTCGACAACAGCGACCGCAGCATCGCCTCGGAGGCCGACATCGAGCATTCGATGACCAAGCATCGCAACCTGAAATACGACGAGAGCCTTGCGCCGCGCGGTATCGAATTTCATATGTTCGACGGCGACGGCTGCTACGTGCCGTATCAGTGGCCGCACTGGGTGCGCACCGCCGGTTCGCATTCGATTTCGATGGCGATCACCTGGAAGACGCGCGAGGTTCGCCGCATCAACGACCTGCACTTCTTCAATTCGATGCTGCGTGGCCTCGGCTGGCCGCAGCAGCCGCCGGGTGCGCAGCCCGCATTCGACTCGGTGAAGCTTGCGGTCTATCGCACCGCGACGACCGCGATCAAACCGCTGCGCACGTCGATGACGATGCGAAAAATCTTGCGCCGAATCGCGCTCGGCAAGCGCGCGAACTATTATTTGAAGGACGCTTAGGCGGTCTACCTTCACCTCGCCCCGCTTGCGGGGAGAGGTCGGCGCGAAGCGCCGGGTGAGGGGCAAGGCAACGAACGAGGCTTAGCTTGAACGCATCGAGGCGCGATCGTTTAGGCGTGCCCAAGACGTATGTCATTTGGGCGAGAGCTGTACCACAGCCCTCTCCCCACAAGAGCGGGGCGAAAGCTACTCCGCCGCCTGCGCGTTGACTTCCGCGGAGACCTGCCGGATCGCGCGGGCGAGTTGATCCGCCGGCTGCGCGCCAGAGACCGCGTATTTCCCGGCGAACACGAACGTCGGCACGCCCGAAATGCCCTTGTCGGACGCGTCCTTGGCTTCCGCCGAGATCAGATCGACGTCCTCGTCGGTTGCGAGACGCCTGCGCACATCGTCGGCATCCAGCCCGACGTCGGCTGCTGCCTGCACCAGCACGTCGACGTCGGTCAGGTCGCCGCCGTCCCGGAAATACAATTCCATCAGCCGCTGCTTCATCGCGGCCGACTTGTCGCCGCCGGGAGCACGTTCGGCCCAGTGTATCAGGCGATGGCAGTCGGTCGTGTTCGGCTGGCGCTTGACCAGTTCCGGGCGATAGGTCAGCCCCTCTTCGCCGGCAGCCGCGACCACGCGTCCGGCGATGCCCTTGTAGGCATCGACCGAGCCGAACTTTGTTGTCAGATATTCGTCGCGGCTGATGCCGTCGCGCGGCACCCAGGGATTGAGGAAAAACGGACGCCAGCGCACCTCGACCGGCACGTCCGGCACCAGCGCGAGCGCATTCTCGATGCGCCGCTTGCCGATGTAGCACCAGGGGCAAACCACGTCGGAGACGATGTCGATTTGAAGCGGTTTCAGTGCGCTCATGGCTGATCCTCTGGGCTGTCCGCCGGGGTGTCCAACAGATAGGCCCCGCGGCAAGACCCGGCAAGCCTCTCACCCCAGCCTAGCGGCGATGGCTCGCATGCGTTCCGCAGTCAGATCGTCGGCCGGAAAGAACGTCTCCAGCGCCAGTTCGGACAGCGTGACGTCCACCGGCGTGCCGAAGATCATCGTGGTCGAAATGAAACTCAGCACGTCGTCGCCAAGCCGCATCCTGAACGGGACCGCGACGCTGTCGGCCGGTATCGGACCGGATCGCGCCGGAATCGGAAACGCCTTGAGATCGTTATAGAGCTTGATGAGTTCCGGATCAGCCGTCGTCTCGCACTGCCGATGCAGCCGCTCCAGCAGATGCGCGCACCACTCGCCGAGATTGACCGTGCGCGCGGCGAGCCCCTCGGGATGAAAGCTCAGCCGCAGGACGTTGAACGGCTGACCGAGCAATCGCTCCGGCACCCCTTCCAGCAACGGCGCGACCATGCGATTGGCCGTCACGAGATTCCAGTGCCGGTCCACCGCCAGCGCCGGATTGGGTTCATGCGCCTTGAGCACCAGATCGATCGCCTTCCGCGCGGCTTTCAGCGCGGGGTCGTCAAGCGAACGCTGCGAGAATGCCGGCGCAAAACCTGCCGCCACCAGCAGCACGTTGCGTTCGCGCAAGGGAACGTCGAGCCGTTCGGCCAGCCGTAGCACCATGTCGCGCGACGGCGCGGCGCGGCCGGTCTCGACGAAACTGAGATGACGCGCGGAAATTTCCGCCTCTCCGGCGAGATCGAGCTGGCTGAGATGGCGGCGCTGCCGCCACTCGCGCAGGTGATCGCCGATGTGGATAGCCTGCGATTTCGCCGCAACCGCCGGAGCAAGATGCCTGTTCATGGCGCAAAAGCTACCATGCCGCCTGCATGCGTTCCATTACCTTGGAGGTAATCGATCCCGGCATCTGATGCGACCGCCATGGCGACAGGAGCAGTCGCCGACCGACGCTGCGCCCCGGAATGACAATGGAGAATCTTCCGGAGCTATCCTGTCCGCTTCGCGGCCTTACGGCCCTTCGCGGCCGTCTTCGAGGTCTTGGAAACGCCAAGCGTGCTGTGACCGTTCAGCTTCTTGCCGTGGCGTGAGGCTTTCGCAGCGCGCTTCTCGGCACGCGCCCTGGTGCGCTTCTTCTCCTCACGCGCCTCGGCGCGCAATTTCTTGCGCTTCTTTTCGCAGGCGTCGCATTTGCACCCGATCGGCTTCAGGTATTCCTTGAAGTAATCGGTGCCGTAATCGTAGTTGATCTCCTCGCCCGGCGCGATGTCCTTGATGGCGCGGATATCGACGCGGCGCTTTTTCTTGCTGACATCGGATTCAGCGTTGGGCTTGCAGGCGTGATTGATATAGCGCGCGATGTTCTTGCGCACCGAGCCGTCGATGGTCCAGCGGTTGGTGATCTGGAACAGATACTTGTTCTCGATCGCATCGTCCTTTTTCTTGTCGCAGTCGAGCAGCGGCCCGAAATACCGGACGATCTTGGAACCCTTCTTGATGGGCTTGGTGGCGAAAAGGCCGAGCCCGGTGCGGGAGCGGCCGATGCGGTAAGGCTTGTTCGATGGAATGGCAGGCATGGTCGGCTGGAACTGAACGCTCAATGATGTGGCGGGGATCGCGGAGCCGCTGTTTGACACGATTCCATCGCCTTGTCAGGGGCTCGCGATCATCCTTATTGAACCTTCCCCAGCTTGCCTCCGTCCTATTTACTCCCGGTTTTGGATGGAGACCGTTCTATGCGTCATCTTTCGGCATTCCGCGGAACATTGACCGGGCCGATCGCCGCGCTGGCGCTGTTCATTGCCGGGGGCGCCTGGCCGTTCGACGCCGCCGCCGAAACGTCCGGCACCGCCTATACCACCATCCTGCCGAAGGACTGCCACAAGGTTCGCGGCATCAAGACCGGCAACGACGAAATCGCCTCCGACGTCGCCTGCAACGGCTTCGCAGATCTGACTGTTCTGCGGCAGATGGACGATGACCGCGAAACGATTTCCGTCGGACGTTCGGCCAAGGCCGCTGCCGCCGAACCTGCATCATCTCAGGGATTCGCGCCGTTCAATTCGACCGGCGATACGATCGAATGGCGGCTCGACAAAAGCGGCAAGCCGTTCGCGATCATCCAGCGCTGGCGCATTTCCGATAACCGGAACGTCGGGACCGACGGCCGTCCGCGCAGCGTCGCGATGCTGGTGGTCACCCGCCTTGCCCCCGGCCCGGTCTGTCACGTGGCCTACATCGACGTCGCGGCCAATCCGAAAGCCAATGAAATAGCGCGCCGGGCTGCTGACGAATGGGCTCGGGATTTCGATTGCGCGAAAGGCGCCATCCGTATCCGTGGTCAACGCGGCCGCAGCATTGAACTGACGCTACCGCGGATAAAACCGCGGATGCGGGCAAAGACTGTTCCGCTAATTCTGATGCCTGCTCTTCAGACGCCGGTATCGCGTAAGCAGGCGCTCCCCCTTCGCCGCGATGCGCCACGCCGCGCTTACGGTCTTCGGAACGGGCTCGCCCCAGGCATGGGCTGACAGCGCGTGACGCGTCGAATGTCCGTCGCGATCGACCAGCGGCGGCAGCTTGCAGCGGCGATCGAACCTCACCGCCCAGTTTCCCTTACGCATCGCCGACAACGCCGAGCGCAGGCAAAAGTGCGCCGGCTACTTGCCGACGCGGCTCACCGCCAGCCTCAGCATCGCGTCGAGCAATACCTTGTCGTCGGTTTCTTTCGGCAGGTGGCGCAGAATTCCGTTCAGCCGGCCGTCGATCAACAGCATTGAGAAACCGTGCACCAGCGACCAGACGCGAACGATGTCGGCGGCCTGATCGAGCGTCAGCGCATCCTCGGAAATCGTCTCCTGCCGGGTCTTGCCGATTGACTGCGCCAAACCTGCGAACGACGCATCCGCGGCCAGCGCCAGCGCTGGATTGCTCATGTCCAGCCGCTCGGCGCTGAACATGAGTTGATACATCGCGGGTTGGGTGCGCGCGAAATCGACATAGGCTTTGCCGCGCGCCAATCCCGTTTCTGCGAGCGAGTGTCCCACATTGGCGGCCGACATCATCGCCGCGCCAAAACGGCGGTAGCCGATCGCAGCCAGTTCGCTGAGAAGTCCGGTCAGATCTCCGAAGTGATGCGCCGGGGCGGCGTGAGAAACACCAGCCTCGCGCGCCACCGCACGCAAGGTCAGACCCGCAAGGCCCTCGCGCTCCAGAATCCGTTCGGCGGCCTTCAGCAGCGCATCATGCAGGTCGCCATGATGATAGGGGGTTGCATCCGCCGCCTTTGATTTTCTCCCGCGCGGCATCGCTGTGCCGCCC
>JAFEFK010000421.1 GCA_018240625.1 Pseudomonadota bacterium | reverse complement strand
CTGCGGGCATCCGGGTGATCACGACGGATATCTATGATTCGATTAATCAGCGGTCGCCTCCGGAATACCAATACGCCACCGCAATCAGCTTCGTCATCATGGCGTTGCTGTTCCTGATCATTCTGCTGCAGTGGCGGATTCTGCGCGGCCGCAGTTTTCAGACTGTGACAGGGAAGGGCTATTCGCCGACGGTCATGAAGCTCGGAAAGTGGCGATGGGCGACCTTTGCGTTTTGCATTCTGTTTTTCTTCGTCACAGTCGTGCTGCCGGTGGGGCAACTCCTGATTGGATCGTTCTTCAAGTTCTTCGGCTTCTATCAGCGCGACATGCTGACGCTCGATCACTACCGGGAGGTCTTCTCCAGCAGCGACTTCTGGCGCGGGTTTGGCAATACCATGTTGCTGGGCTTTGTCGGCGCCACCCTGACGATGCTGCTCGGCGGCACGGTCGCCTACATCTCGGTTCGCACCAAATGGCGCGGCCGGCTTCTCATTGACGCGATGGCCTGGTTGCCGTGGATGATGCCGGGGATCGTGCTTGGCGTCGGCTTCCTTTGGGGTTTTGCGCTACTGCCACATGCAATCCCGATCTACGGCACGATCTGGGCGCTGCTGCTGGCCTATATCTCGCTCGGAACGCCGCTGTCCGTGCGGGTGATGTCGAGTGCCTACAGCCAGCTCTCGTTCGATCTCGAGGAGTGTTCGCGTGTGCACGGCGCCGGATGGCTGCAGACGATGCGGCTTGTCGTAGTTGCGCTGGCATGGCCGTCATTTGCCGTCGGCTGGGTGCTGATCTTCTTCGGAATCATGCGGGAGCTCAGTGCCTCTATCCTGCTCTACTCGGTCGGGTCGGAGGTGCTTTCTGTCGTGCTGTTGAAACTATGGGCAAACGGCAATGCCGAGCAGGTCAGTGTGATCGGATTGATCATGATGGTGATGGTGATCGTGTTCCGATGGGTGCAGCTCAAGATCATCAAGGGCCGCATCAATGCCCTGTAACCGGATCTGGTAGCGACATGTCGAATGTGATTCTCGAAAAGATCAGCCGGAATTTCGGCCAGTTCGTCGCCGTCAACAATGTCGATCTGCGCGTGAACGAAGGCGAGTTCGTCACGCTGCTCGGCCCGTCCGGCTGCGGCAAGACGACGACGTTGCGTATGGTGGCTGGACTCGAGCAGAACACGGCTGGCCGCATCAGCATCGGCAATGAGGTCGTCAGCGACGCGGCGCGGGGCCTTTTTGTGCCGTCAGAGCGGCGCAGGCTCGGAATGGTGTTCCAGTCCTATGCGATCTGGCCGCATATGACAGTATTTGACAACGTGGCCTATCCGCTGCGGGTGCGACGCCGCCCGGCTGTCGAAATCAAGGATCTGGTGTTGCGAGCGCTCCGTCTCGTCGAAATGGAAGGTTTTGCGGATCGGCCAGCGCCCGCTTTGTCAGGTGGCCAGCAGCAGCGGGTTGCAATCGCGCGGGCGATTGTTTTTGAACCGAAAGTCCTGTTGCTTGACGAGCCTCTGAGCAACCTCGATGCAAAGCTCCGCCTTCAGATGGGCGACGAATTTCGTTCGATCCAGAAGCGGCTCGGCATGACCAGCCTTTATGTCACGCACGATCAGTCCGAAGCCATGGCGCTATCGGACCGGGTGGTGGTGATGGATCGCGGCGCCATTCAGCAGATCGGAGCGCCGGAAGATATTTATCGGTACCCCGCAAACCGGACTGTTGCCGCCTTCTTCGGAACGCCGAATCTGCTCGAAGCGACCGTTGAATCCTGCACGCGCATCGATGACCTCCGTGTTCGGCTCGAGGTAGCAGGGCCAGGTTGGCGCGGGCCTTGCGAGGCGGCGAACGAAGTGCCGCCGGGCCAGACCGTCACCGTCATGGTGCGCCCCGAGGACGCCCGTATCGCTGCGGCCGGCTCCAAAGCTGGGGCAGGTGAACTGACGTGGTCGGGACGGATCGCGCACACGATTTTCCGCGGACCGATCCGGTCGATCGTCGTGCAAACCGACGATGGTCCCCTGAATGTCGACGCGCCGGCGTTCGGCGACTATGCGATTGGCGACAATGTCACCGTCACGGTTTCACAGCGCACCGCCTGGGCGGTAGCCGAAACCGCGCGGAGCGGTTAGCTGGCGTTAGCGGCGCAGCCCACCGGGATGATCGCTCCGCGCCGCTGCTACCTTCAGTGATAGATTTGCTTGGCGAGATCCAGCATTTGATTCATGCGGGTTGGGTCCGTGGTGCCGAGCAACTTGCTCTTCTGCATCTCGGCAATCGCGGGATCGATGTCGGAAAAAGTCTCAGTCGTCACCGGCAGAAGGCCCAGCCCTGCAAAGGCCTGCTGCATTTGCTTGCCCAGATAGTAGTTCATCAGCACGCGCGCCGCATTGGGATGCGGTGCGTTCTTCAGCAGAGCAAGATCATAGCCGATATAAGGAAGACCTTCTTTCGGTGCGATGAATTTGACCGGCAAGCCTTTGAGCGACGGCGCCGCTGTCAAACTGTCTGGAATGTAGAGCGGGTATTCTCCGCGCGCGATCCGCCGTTCGTTTGCTGGTATTTCGCGGCTGAAGACAAGGTTTTGCTGCGCCAGCTTCTTGTGGAAGTCCTGCCCGAAATGATCCTCGAGGACCGAGAACAGCACGCCGCCGCCCCCGAGTGCACGGAAGTCGTCGCTGAGAATCTTGCCCTTCCAGCGCGGGTCGGTCAGATCCATCCAGCTCTTCGGCTCGTCCGCAGGCTTGACGAGTTGGGTGTTCGCCAGGATGCCGTAGATAATCGCGAAGACCGGCAGCCGCATGCCGTCGTTTTTGAACTCTGGCTTCAGATTGCCGAGGGCTGGCAGCGGTCCGAACGGATCGAAGACCTTGTCTTCCTTGATCTGGAGCGTGGTCGTGGTCCGGCCGTTTTCGGAGACGTCCGCGGCGTAACGGCCCGCAGTGTGCTCGACGCGGATACGCTCGCGAACCTCGCTTGCGCGGGCTTCAAGGATATCGACCGTGATGCCGAAATTCGCGGCCATATCCTTTTTGAGGTCCTGATGGGCCGCAAGGCCGACAAAGGCGCTGTAGATCACAACGCGACCTTCCTTCCTGGCTGCGGCCAAGACATTGTTCCAGTCGTCGTCGGCTCGCGCGTTGCCCGGTACAGAGAGCATCGCGGAGCCGGCTGCCAGTCCGAGCATCGCCGCGCGGCGTGTGATGATCGATGCGCGTTTGGTCTCGTCGTTGCTTGAAGACATCGTATTACTCCGCGGCTTGCCGGCCAGGAGCAGGCCAGCGGATGGCAGCTTTCAATTGCTGCTGATAGGCGTCGAGCCAGTCGGTCTTGTCGTCGGCGTAGAACGAGCCGGCGCGCGCCTTCCAGAACACCTCAGCGTCATTGACGCCAGGGGGAATCGTTCCCTTTTCGGCGAAGGCACGGGCTGTTGTCAGCAGCCGCCGCCGCGTGCGCGAAATCATGATGTCGCTTGGCGCAAGGTGCTCCATGGTGTGATCGACGATCGGCCCCATACTTTCGGTAACGGCCTGATCCTGGATCACGATGTTGCGGATGCCGGTGTAGATGCGGTTCTCCCGCTGTGCGACGCGATCGATCTCCCAATCGTTCCTGGGATTCTGGACAGCGCGGAAGCGGCCGAACCAGTCGGTGGTGTTGGGGAGATAGTCGAGCTTGTCGGCACCGGGGATGCCGCCGCCCGATTTCAGCTTTGAAGAGGAGTAAGTCGCGCCCTTGGCACGTCCTCCGTAGATCGAAATCAGCATGGTATGCGTGTCGTCCATCGGCACCCATGCCTTGGCGACGACGTGATCGGCGAAGTCGGCATTCGGCGTCTGGGTCCAGAACGGCAGGCTGAAGTGCGCTATGCGCCAGTGCATCTTCCCGCCAGTTTCAGCGCGGAACGCCCCGTACATCGTGCCCCATTCGGTATCACCGACTTTGTATTCCGGCGCCCGGTTCGCCACCGTATGCCGGGCGGGATGACCTTCCTCGAAATCGTCCGGATTGATGTGACCGGCATGCAGGAATCCGAAATGCGAGGTGTCGATGTCGCCTTCCAGGCCTTGCAGCCAGTTCGCTTCGCGCATCAGCAGCGTGACGGTCAAATCCTGTTCAGGGACGAACAGCGCTTCGTGCATCGGCAGCGGCGGAGCTTCGGCGCGCGATCCCATGTAGACCCAGATCAGGCCGGCTTGTTCGCGCACCTTGTAGCTCTTCGCTCGAACTTTCTCCTTGAAGCCCGGCGGGGGCAGGTTTGGCATTTCGAGACATTTGCCGTCGACGTCGAACTTCCACCCGTGATAGACGCAGCGGATGCCGTTGTCCTCGTTGCGGCCAAGGAAAAGCGACGCGCAGCGATGCGGGCATCGGTGGTCCATCACGCCGACGCGGCCGGAGGTGTCGCGAAACGCGATCAGCGCCTCTCCCAGCAGCATCAATCGCATCGGGTCGCCGTCGGGCTTCAACTCGGAAGAGGCGGCTGCGGGGATCCAGTATTGCCGCATCATCTCGCCCATCACCGTCCCCGGCCCGACACGGGTCAGGTCATAGCCATCGCTCGCCTTGGATGTCGTGACTTTGGATGCCGCCTTGGACATATCGATCCTCCATCGTTTATTTCGCAGCGCAGCGCTTTTGCCGCGTTGCACCGACTTTTTTGGAATACTTGCATTCTGCAAGTATTCCAAATTGCCGTCAATGAAACGATTTGTGAGAGTTGATTGCCGGCGTTGAATCGTGCCCCGGCGCT
>JAFEFK010000420.1 GCA_018240625.1 Pseudomonadota bacterium | reverse complement strand
CCCTCACCCGGAGCCTTCGGCTCCGACCTCTCCCCGGTGGGGAGAGGTGAGATAGACGCCAGCTACGTGACCGCACATGGTATGCTGACAAATCCCCGGAACCGCGCGCGAAGACCTCGGACCGGATCGCCTGAAACCCTGTAGCCGGGGAAGCGCGCGAGAAACCGCGAGATCGCGATGGTGCCCTCGAGCCGCGCCAGCGCCATGCCCGCGCATTGATGCGGTCCGGTGATGAAAGCCAGATGCCGGTTCGGCGCGCGCCCGACATCCAGCCGTTCCGGATCGGGAAATTGCGCGGGATCGCGATTGGCCGCGCCGATGCACAGCGTCACGAAGGTGCCTGCCGGCATCGCGACGCCGCCGATCTCGACCGCTTCGGTGGTCATGCGATTGCCCAACTGGTTGGAGCTTTCGAACCGCAAAATCTCCTCGACCGCCGTCTTGATCAGCGAGGGATTTTCGATCAGCCGCTGTTTTTCAGCGGGATGTTGCGACAGCGCCACGAGCCCGTTGCCGATCAAGTTGGTCGTGGTCTCGTGTCCGGCGTTGAGCAGGAAGATGCAGTTGTGCAGCAGCTCTTTCGCGGTCAACCGTTCGCCGTTGTCCTCGCCCTGAATCAGGCGCGTCAGCACGTCGCGGTCGGGATTGCCGGGCTCTGCGCGACGGCGTTCGACGAGGGTTTCGAGGTAGGCGAGAAAATCCTTCACCGCGGTATTGCCGCGCGCAAATGCTTCGGGCGTGATGACAGGCTCGAGCGCGCCGAGGATGGCGAGCGACCAGTCGCGCAAGGGGTCGCGTTCGTCGTGCGGCACGTCCAGCAGGTTGCCGATCACTTCCACCGGAATCGCGGACGCGTAGTCGCCAATCAGTTCGACGTCGCCCTTGGTAGCAAGATCGTCGAGCAGCCGGTCGATCAGCGCGATCAGATAAGGCTCCATCTCGGCGATCGCGCGTGGTGACAGCGCGCCCATCATCAGCCGCCGGACGCGCGTGTGCGCCGGCGGATCGTTGAACACCAGGCTTGTGGTGTGATGCTCGTAGAGCAGGGAGTCGCCGTATTTCGGCCTGAACTCGCGCTTCTTGTCGGAGCTGAATTGCTTCGTGTTCTTGTAGATGGCGACGAGATCGTCGTAGCGGGTCAGGAAATAGCTGCCGTTCGGCATGCGCTTGACCGGATCGCTCTCCCGCAGTGCACGATAGATCGGATAGGGATCGGCATAGAATTCCGGCGTCAGCTTCTCGATATTGAAGTCCGCCGCCATATCCCGCGTTGCGCCGTCCATGCTGCCATTCACTCCCTGCGGGCGGTTATACCGTTTTCGCCCTTCTCACATCCGCTGCACAGTCTAGACT
>JAFEFK010000041.1 GCA_018240625.1 Pseudomonadota bacterium | reverse complement strand
CGAATGCCGCCGTTGGGATCACGGGATCTCCGCGTCACCTTCGCGAGGAGTTCGGCAGAGGGCGGGATTTGCGGACGGCCTGACCAATCGTCTGCCTGCGCGACCAGGGCGACCGGATTGGCGCGGGATGGATTCAAGACCCGGCGCTTTAGCTGCGTATCCTCATAGTATCGGACCTTGCTGGCGCGCACGGGGTGCACCCCCGAGACCATTACAATCGCCTCGTTAGGTGAGAGCTGCATGACTTCCCCCGGTGTAAGCAGCGGCCGCGATGTTTCCTGGCGGCTGACCATGAGGTGCCCAAGCCAAGGGCTTAAGCGATGCCCGGCATAGTTCTTCATCGCGCGCATCTCGGTCGCGGTTCCAAGGGCGTCCGACACGCGTTTGGCGGTGCGCTCATCGTTGGTCGAAAAAGCGACCCGGATGTGGCAGTTGTCGAGGATAGCGTGGTTCGGCCCGTAGGCGCGTTCGAGCTGGTTCAGGCTCTGGGTGATCAGAAAGCTGCGAATGCCATAGCCTGCCATGAAGGCAAGCTGGCTCTCAAAAAAATCCAACCGCCCGAGCGCTGCAAACTCGTCGAGCATCAGAAGCAGCTTCTGTCGTCGCCGATCGGTGTCCAGGCTCTCGGTCAATCGCCGTCCGATCTGATTAAGTACCAGCCGCATCAGGGGTTTTGTGCGGGCGATGTCGGATGGCGGGACGACAAGAAAGAGCGAGATGGGCCGGGGTCCGTCAACGAGATCGCGGATGCGCCAGTCGCTCCGTCCCGTGACCTTGGCGACGACGGGATCGCGATAGAGCCCCAGGAAACTCATCGTGGTTGACAAAACACCTGAGCGTTCATTCTCGCTCTTGTTGAGGAGCTCGCGCGATGCCGAAGCCACCACGGGATGAACGCGCTCTCCGAGGTGCGGCGTCGCCAACATCGCATTCAGCGTCGTCTCGATCGGGCGTGATGGGTCAGACAGGAAGTTGGCGACGCCGGCGAGCGTCTTGTCGGCTTCAGCGTAAAGGACATGCAAAATCGCGCCAACCAGCAAAGAATGGCTGGTCTTCTCCCAATGATTGCGGCGCTCGAGCGCGCCTTCGGGATCGACGAGGATGTCAGCAATATTTTGGGCGTCCCGTACCTCACAGTCGCCTTTGCGGATCTCGAGGAGAGGGTTATAGGCCGCGCTTGCCTGGTTGGTGGGGTCGAACAGAAGCACGGGCCCAAAGCGCGCGCGCCAGCCCGAGGTGAGCTGGAAATTCTCGCCCTTGATGTCGTGAACGATGGTGGAGTTCGGCCAAGTAAGAAGAGTCGGAATGACCAAGCCGACGCCCTTACCCGAACGGGTAGGAGCAAAGCAAAGGACATGCTCAGGGCCGTCGTGCCGGAGATATCGGCCATCAAAGCGGCCGAGCACGACGCCGTCGGTCCCCAGAAGGCCCGCCCGCCTGACCTCACGTGCGTCGGCCCAGCGCGCCGAGCCGTATGTGGTCACCTGCTGAGCTTCCTTTGCCCGCCAGACCGACAGCATGATCGCGATGCCGATAGCGGCGAACCCGCCGCTTGCGGCGATGCAGGCCCCCTCGATGAATATTTTTGGCGCGTAGGCGTCGAACTGGAACCACCAGATGAAGAAAGCAAGCGGCTGATAGATCGGCCAGCGCCCGACCATGAACCAGGCGGGCCCGAGCTGCGGTTGGTAGGCGAGACGCCAGGCCGTCCACTCGGTCGCCGTCCAAACAAAGGCGAGCACGACGATCGAGACAAGGAACAGCTGCCCCCAGAGAATCTTGGTCGCGGACATAGGCCCAGAAGCGCTCGCCCCGTGCACCCACGCAACGACAATATCCAGGCAATCGCGGTCGCGCGCGCCGTAGCGCAGAGATCGGCGGGTCAGAGCGAAAGGTCGCGCTTGCGTCCAAAACTCCAGTCGACGCCGCCGGGACCGGCGATGCCGCTTACTTGCCTGCCAAGTTCGCGCTCAAGGGACGGTATCCAGGGTACGAGCTGGAAGCCCAGGCCGTTGTCAATCATAGCAAACCGGCCTGAGGCGAGCGACAGCCTTCGGCGATAAACTCCCGAAACCGACTGGCCTGCCTCGGCGGGCATATGCGCCAGCCCCGTTTCTTCAGCCAAACGCTTACCCGCTGAATCGAGCTCGCGGGTACGCAGGGTACTGATAAGATTGCGGCCGATGATGACCTTGTCTCCGTCCCGGCGCACGAGGCCCCGTTCCGCCAGCGCATCAATCCGACGATCAAGCGCGCGGCGGACCTCGGCACCGAAACCGGCTCGCGAGAGATCGGCAGGTTCGCGGGCAACGAGGCGCCGATCGAGCCAGGTCGCCCCTTCGGCCACTACCTGTTGGTCGAGGTTGAGGTCGGAGCGGACGGCAAGCGCGATCCGCGGCCGGCCCCTCGCATCCTCAAAACGACGGAGTTCCACAATGCCCCCGATCGGACCGTCGCCGGCTGTATCGATGTCGGGGAGCTTCAGATGATGCACACGCCCGTCGATCCCGTCCACCACGGCAAACGCTGTTCCCCTTAACTCGTCATCCAGCCCGCGGGCGATGAGACGGCCGATCACGGGTCCGCCATGGCCTTCGCCCTCGAGCGCCCAGGATGACGGCGCGCGAGATGCACCATCCTTGGCTAGGCTCTTGTGCAGCCGCTTGATGATATCGCCGCGCTCCCCGAGCGCACGCAAGCGCTGCTCCGCGTCAGCGGCCAGAACCCAGCGCGCGGGCCCGGCTGGTTCAGCAAGTCCGAGCCGCTCAAGCGTCCGCATCCGGCCGATCCGGATCTCCCGCAACGGATCGCGCGCGACATCGCGTTCGGGCCGAAGATCGACCACCCCTTCCGCCCTGCCCGCTTCCCGGGCAAGCACCCGATCGAGCCGCGTCCAGCGTTCGCTCGTGACCTCTGCCTCGAGACCGCGCCGTATCTCGAGCTCAGATCGCGGGCCAAGCTCACGCGTGACGAGATCACCTGCGCGCGCCCGCAGGCCGGTTCCGATGTAGTCGCGGCTGATGACAAGGTCGGAACCGTCGTCCGCGCGACCGCGCACGAGAATGTGGATATGGGGATGCTCGGTATTCCAGTGGTCGACGGCGACCCAGTCGAGCCGCGTGCCGAGATCACGCGAGGCCTGATCCATCAGCTCACGGGTAAAGCTCCGCAGGCTTTCCAGCTCAGTGGCATCATCCGGCGAGACGATGAACCGGAAATGATGCCGGTCCCCGTCGCAGCGTTCCGCAAAAGCCCGGCCGTCTGCATCGTCCCCGGCAGCATCGAAGAGCTCACCGGGCGATCCATCGCGGGTGACACCGTCCCGTTTGAGATAACCGATATGGGCTCGCAGTGCGCCGGGCGACCGCATCCGGCGTACGACACGCGCCTTGACCATGGCGCCCCGGGCGCGGTTGTTGAGGAGCCGTGCCGCGGCAACGCTCGCCGCACGGCCGCGCCCGAAGGACCCACTCCTCCTGACTCCGCCGTGTGAGAGACCGCCTGCCTTCTGCGCGGCTCTGAGGGCCTGCGCGAGAAACGATTTTGCCTTGGGCGCGCGCGTCGAACGGATACGGCCTGGACGGATGCGGAAATCGTCGTTGCGGCTCATCTTGCCCGCCGCAAGGTGTCGAAAACCGAGCAAGAACAGCGCCATGGCGAAACTCGCAAGTTGCGCCGGTCCTTCGCAATGTTCGGAGCATGATTGAGATTGCTGACATTTCCCAACCGACCGACCGGCCGCACCTTGCGGCTTTTATCCTGCCCTCCTCGGTTGCTGGTTCCCAGGGCCCAACTTCCAAGCCAACAGCCTCGCGGTACTCGCGGCGATTTGCGACAAAATGCAGTTAGGGTCATTGCGGTGGATCATCCAATTGCGCCTGCCCGAACGTCGGCTGGTGGCCGATTCATTGCGAAAGAGCCGCCGCGACTTTGGCAGTTGATTTGCGAAGCCCCCCACTGTTTGCGAGCGAAGCGAGCGTTTGCGATAGCGATCGTTACCCGGAGGGCCGAGACACCCGCAGGGTGGCTCGGTGAGGAGCGAAGCGACGAGTAGAGCGCGGGCCGAAGGCATCGCCCGTATGCCATCAGCACGTTACTATCGCACTCCTCCGTTCACCCGCCCCTGGTCTCTCCCAGTTAGTCTGGAACCCACGAAAAGATCCGACAGCACGCGACGAACTGCGATTG
>JAFEFK010000419.1 GCA_018240625.1 Pseudomonadota bacterium | reverse complement strand
GCGCGGTCCCTGTCGTCAACCCGTCACCTTGCTGACTGCGCGGGCGGGCCGCGAATCCTACCAGATGCGCCAGCCCTGAGCCGGAGGGTTGAAGGCCTCCCCGCGCCGGCGCGGATAGGCGGACTGGGAATTCCAGTTGGATGGAAAAAAGGCGCCGAAGCCGTCATCGTTGCTGTCCGCGACGAGATCGGCTGGAGGCGTGGGCTTGCGCGTGATGAAGCCGCCTTGCGGCTGGTTGCTCAGCACCGCGACGAACTCGGTGCGATAGTTGGTCTCGGCGCTCAGCGGCTCGTCCGAGATAATGATCGAGGATCGCGGCAAGGCGGTCGGCGCGATGCGGTCGATCACATTTTGCGGAATGGTGATGCGATCGAGCGCGTCCTTGGCGTCATCTCCGTTGTCGATCGTCACCGCGGTCCAGCGCAGACCGGCGCCGTTGCGCGCCATGGCCGTGAAGATATGCGTGCCGATCGGCTTGCCGGGATCGCGGATCGTGATCGGAACCTCAATGCTCGAATCGAACACTTCGCCGCCACCGTCCGGCGCCGGCTTATGGGTGTTGCGTCGCACGTAAAGCTTCTGCGTCGCGCGGCTGATGTAGACCGACACCGGTTCCAGCGCGAGTTTCGCCTCGCTCGCCGCCTTGGCAGTGTCGGCTTTCCTGAGCTGGGCCGCCTTGGCGGCGTCTTTTGCAGCGGCGGCGGAATTGAGCTTCGCGTCGGCTTTGGCCGAATCGAGCTGCGCTCCCACTTCCGCAACCTTCGTATCGGCCTTCTGCTTTCGCTCTTCGGCGCGCGCCTTGGCCTGGTCCGTCTTTGCGGCGGCGAGCGCCTTGTCGGCAAACGCGAGCTCGGCGTCGGCGCGTTTCTTGAGCCGGTCGAGCTTGCGCAGCGACGTAGCGAGCGATCGTGTCTCGCGCACCGCTGTTGCCGCGGCCTTTTTTGTCTCATCGGCCGTCTTCGCGGCCTCCGCAGCTTCGCGCACGAGCGTTTCGGCTTTGGCCGGAGCGGCCGCTATGGCCTCAGCGTTCGGTACGAACAGCGCAGGGTGGGAAAATTCCGCCGGTGCCGCGTCGGTCGGTGAGATGATCACGCGCATCCCGATCCATGTCTTGTCGAACAGCTTCTCTGCGAAGCCGAACGGCATGCGCACGCAGCCATGGGAGGCTGCATATCCAGGCAGCGGGCCGCCGTGCAGCGCGATACCGTTCCAGGTGATGCGCTGCATATTCGGCATCCAGGCGTCATCATACATGGTCGAGTGGTGGTCCTTGTCTTTCTCGACGACAGCGAAGACGCCGGCCGGCGTTTCGCGTTCCCTGACGCCGGTCGATACCGGCGCGCGCAGGATCCAGCCATCGGCGTCGTAGAAAGTGACCTGCTGGGACTTGATCGATACGATCGCCATGATCGGCTCGCCGGCCTCGCGCGGCGCAACAGCTTCTGTGGGTTGCGCGGGGCGCGCCTTTTTTGCCATCGCGTCGGTGGCGAGCGCCGTCAATGCGACGATCGCCGCGAGCGTTCCGATGGCGGAACGCGTCCAACGCGGCATCTGTAGGTTGGATTGCACCGTCGTAAATTGAATTTCCATGCCCGCCCCGATTAAAATTCGCATGCGCATCGATCAAGTGCCAGATCGCGGCTTTTTGATAGCTAACCGCCTCGTTACTTCGCACCGCATCTCAAATTCTCCTGGGCGCACTCCAATGACAATTCACGTACACGACCGTCCGCACATGGGAAGGGTGGCTCGGTTCGGGTGACATGGCACGGTTCTGATTTCGCGCGATATCCGATTTGAAAACGGTTATGCGCGCGCCAAGACGGACCTTGAGGGATGGATCGGGTTGGGTTCCTCCCCGACCGACAGCGTTTCGAGACGCCTCAGCCCGCCATCTTCATCGCAACGTCGGCGGCCCGGGCGAAGCCGTGCTCGACCACGGTATTGCGGCCGCGATGCTTGGCGGCATAGAGCGCGGCATCCGCGGCTTCGATCAGGTCCATCGACTGGTGGGTTTCGTTCGGCGTGGTGAACGCGACACCGACACTGACGGTGACGGTCTGATAGCTGCTGGTCGCATGAGGCAATGCGAGAGCCTGCACCGCGGCGCGTACCATCTCGCCGATTTGGACGGCGCCATCTCCACCGGTGCTGGGCAGCAACAGGCAGAACTCTTCGCCGCCATAGCGTGCCGCGAAGCTCTTGGTCTGGTTCGCGATCCTGGTCAATACTTCGCCCAGGCGGCTGAGGCAGGCATCGCCCTCGATATGACCATAGGTGTCGTTGAAAAGCTTGAAGTGGTCGACGTCGATCATCAGCAGCGACAATTTTTCGCCGGTCTGCAACGCCTTGAACCATTCGAAATCGAGCCGACTCTGAAAGCCGCGGCGATTGGCGAGGCCGGACAACATATCGATCGATGCCATCACGGTCAGGCGGTCGTTCGCGGTAAGCAGTTCATGCTCGCGTTCGGCGAGTTGCGCCGCCATGGCGTTAAAGGCGCGCGCCAGCGGCACGAATTCCGCGGGCAGGTGAGATCGCGTTACGCGCGCGCCGCGGTCGCCGCGGCCGAACTGGATCGCGGCGGCGGTCATGAGATCGATCGGCTGCACGAAGAGCCGCTCCGCGGCGATCAGCGCGCCAAGCAGAACGAGGAAGCAGACGAAGCCGAGCTGGATATATGCCGTGCGAATCTCGCGATTGATTGCCGCGGACGCCACGGCTTCATCGATGCTGACGATCAGACGGGAACTCGTTCCGGGCACGCGCGTGAAGGAAATCAGGCGTACCTTGCCGTTCGCTGTGGTGAAATGCAGTCTGCCGGTATCGCTCTTCGACGCGGCGCTGGCCTTTTCGATCGCCGGCAATAACGCGAGATCGCCAATCGGATTGCCGATCATGCTGGCCTGATCGGCTGCCGTCGCAAGAACCGTTCCGTGGCTGTCGATGAGAAACGCGGATACGCCCGGCCTGCCACCAAGGTTGTCCATGACCTTCGACATCCAGTCGAGGTTGATGCCGGCGATGATGACGCTGCCGTTCAGGGTGTCTCCCGGCGAGACCGGATAGGCCGCCACCGCGATCGGAAGCTTCGAGACGCGGCTGAAGATGTAATCGCTGATCACCAGCCTGCGCTCGGCCTTCGCACGTTTGAAATAATCCCGGTCGCCGAGATCGAGGTTGTTCATGTTGTCGATGCTGGCGCAGGTGACCCTCCCGTTGGGATCGAGAACCAGAACGTTTCTGATCCACGGTAGATTGGTCGGCACGCTGGCGCGCATCAGGCCGCAGGCATCTCCAAGCCGTGCGCCCGACAGATAAATCTGCGAGGCCGATTTGAGGATCGCCTCGACCGAGAAAATCACCTCGCGTTGCGCATCGACGGTACGCTGCGCAAGCTTCTCGAAGTCGTGATTGATTTCGGCAATCGTCTTGACGCGCGTCTCTTCGAGCGAATGGACCCGTTCGACCATCAGCGGCACCACGAGGATCAGCGCCAGCAGCACGAGCCGGGCGCGAATCCCCATAACGGCCTTGAGTTTGGCTCGTTTGCGCCTGAAGCTGATCCGTGACATCACAATCCCCTGACCCCCGGATGAGACCGTAGAGACAACGGCTCAAGAAGCCTTTCTTGAAATGGATAAAATTGGAACGATCGGCCGAAACTTCAGGTTTGATGAATCAAATGACCACTCAAG
>JAFEFK010000418.1 GCA_018240625.1 Pseudomonadota bacterium | reverse complement strand
TGTCCGACGTGCCTGGCGGAATGGCTGCGAACCGGGGAGCTTTCTCGGCGATATCCTCCGGAATCTCCTGGTCGAGGAGGTTGGCCGGCAAGCTGAGATGGACGGGGCCAGGGCGACCTGAAGACGCGAGCGCGAGCGCCCTTTCCAGATCGAATCTCATCGTCATGACGTCAGTCGACATCCACGACCCCTTCGTGACCGGACGGGCAAAGGATACTTGATCCATTTCCTGGAAAGATCCGAGTCCGATCTCACCCAGCGGAGAATGTCCTGACAAAAGCACAACCGGGGATTCCGCAGCCAAGGCGGTATAAAGAGCGGCGGTCGCGTTTGTGTGTCCTTGCGCCGCTGTGACGCACGCGACGCCGGGCTTTCCCGAAAGCCGTCCCCACGCATCGGCCATATGAACGCATGCGGCCTCGTGGCGGCAGTGAACGATCTGTACGCTGGTCGACAGCAATGCGTCGTAAAGCGACATCAAATGATTTCCGGACACCGAAAACAAGTGAGTGACCCCGGATTCCTGTAAGGCCTTTGCAAGAAGGTCCGCACCTCGTGTCATGAGCGCTCCGCAGTTGATGGGCAGAAGATCGGGCTTCTGCGACGGGAATTGAATTCTGCCCTCAGCCGAGCAGCAGCTCCTTGACGACGATAATCAGCCCCGACAGGAGCATTAAGCTAACGAGCAGCCTGCGAAATTGATCGTCCGACAATCGCCTGAAGGCCCAAATACCGGCTTGCGCAGAAATCAGCGTGATCGGGAGTGTGATCAGAATGAGCGAAACGCTTCGGGAAGAATAGTAGCCGCTGATCGCGTAAGTTACGCCGGCGATACCCAGGATCAACACGTTGAACGGTTGCATCACGGCCCGTTGCTCGGATTTCGTCCACGGTTGAAGCGTGCACCAGATGGTGGGTAACACCCCCGACAGCGATGCGGCTCCGCCGAGGATTCCGCCCGCGAAGCCGATGAGGTAATCTATCGCCGGTTTCGACCGCGACAATCGCGGCAGGTCTCGGCGGACGAGGACGAAGCCGCTGTACCCGATAAGGAATGTCGCCACTGTCAGTTTGATCGCAAATGGACTCGCGATTGACAGAAGCTTAACCCCGATTGGAATTCCAATGATGCCCGGCACGACGAATCGCAAAAGGCGCACGGGATTCTCTCGAATACTTTGACGGACGAGAGCCACGCCCTGCAGCCCGCTGACAACGGACATGATCACAACCAAGGACACCGCTTCGGTTGGCGGCAGTATTTGTAGCCAAAATCCGAGGGCAAACAGGGCTGTTCCGAACCCCGCGAGGCCGTTAACGAAACCACCCGCGACGGCTCCGGCGGCAAGCCAAAAATAGAAGCTCATAACCGCTACGCCTGTCAGGCCGGCACTTTAAAGAACGGCGCGGGTACAAGAAGCTTGTTCTCAACCTTGGCGACAAGTGGCCGCATCTTCCTCGCATACGATTGCCAATCGGGAGAGGCCTGCAACTGCTTTCGCCTTTCAAAGCGATCGTCCAGGCTCTCGTAGCCCCACATATGGACAACCTGGTTGAGCGGCCCGAAGTCGGTGTAGTAGTAGCCGACCATCTTTCCCAGAATTTTCACCTGACACTCCATCCCCTCCTCCTCATAGAGCTTCAGGAAGGTCGGGACCTGCCCCGCATGCAAACTGTAAATTCTCTCATCGACGAACATACTTTTCGCCCCCTCACAGGTCTCTAAGCGCAGCTGGCGCCGTTCCGCGGGCTCAGCCGATCAATTCATCCGAGCGATCATCCGTTTCACCGAAACGCTTCAACACCGCGGGCTTCGTCCCCTCGTAGACGCGCGCGAGATTGGCGGACACCTTGGCATTTTCGCGTTCAAAGAGGCTGTTCCCCTCAAGATCGCTTTCGACGATGAAAGGCCCCATATTCTCCGCTTCGATCAACCACATCGCCTGGGCAAGGCCGAGCTCTTTTCGCCAGAAGACGTCGCGTGCGCGCTTAATTCCTCGACCGAGCAGCGCACCGGTGCCGTAACCGACGGTCGTCAAATAGATCGCCCCGTTGGGGACAAAATGCTCCTTGTAGTCGTGGGAGGTCATTCCTCCCTTGCCGATGATGAGCTTCGCGCCGGAGAGCCGCAGCCATTCGCCGATCCATTTCGAAAACCGGAACGATGCCGTGGCGGTCACGGCTCCTACGGTGAAGCTACCGTCCGGATTCACGCTTGCGGCCGGTGAACAGTGAAAGTTCGCCGCGCTTTCTTCCGGGAGTTTCAGCGGGAGCGGATGTCTTTCCTCGATCGCCCGCATGTAAACGCCTTCTCGGCCCGTATATATCAGCCCATCGAGATAGACGATGTTGCCAATGCTCAATGCGGCAAGGTCATCTCGCGATGGTTTCGTGCTCAGGCGGATTTGCTTAGGCTTGGAAGGACGTTCCATTCTACCGTCTCCCGACGTTGATAATCAGTGAACCAATCCGGATCGGTGCGGTACTCCACGCGGCCGTTGCCATGGATGCGCGCAACTGCGCGACGCGACGAGAGGCAGAAGGCATGCACGCTCATCTGCATCCCGCCCGTATGGCAGTATCCAACCTCGATGTGACAATCGATGACCATCGATTTGCCCACAAATCCCATTGCCCCCATGCCGATGGAGTTGCCGAGTTCCTTGAACTCCCGCTCCAACTCGGCGACGCGCGGATCCGAATTTCTATCGCCGACGGTTCTCAAGCAGGCTGCGCGCTTTCCCAGCACCATGCACGCGTCTTTCGAACCGCCGAGTCCTATTCCGATAATCGCCGGCTGACAGGCCAGTCCGCGCTTACCGAATGCAACAAGGCTGTCGAGGTAGAACCGCTTGATGCCTGCGATCCCATCGGACGGGAAAAGCATGCGGTAGTCCGTCCCGAACAGACCACCCTTGTGCACCGTGATCAGATCGATCCAATCGCCATTCGGCTCGAACGCATATTCGATTTCCGGCGCGCCGATGCCGACATTGTTGTCATGATCGGTTCGCCAAAGCGGATGAACC
>JAFEFK010000417.1 GCA_018240625.1 Pseudomonadota bacterium | reverse complement strand
GTGCAGATGCGGATCGAAATCAAGAAGGTTCATCAGAAGGTCCGTACCACCACGGTTTATGTGACCCACGATCAGGTCGAAGCCATGACACTGGCGGATCGCGTTGTGGTCATGAACAAGGGCAAGATCGAACAGGTGGGAACGCCGAACGAACTCTATCACAAGCCTGCGACCAGGTTCGTCGCCGGGTTCATCGGATCGCCGGCGATGAATTTCATCCCCTGCGAACTTGAGGAAACGTCGGGCCAGGTGCGTGTTCGCCTGAACGACGAGCTTGCGTTTCCGTTGCCGCCCGAGCGTGCCGCGCGATACAAATCCATCAGCCGGGATGACAAGCTGCTGCTCGGTCTGCGGCCCGAGCATATCACCGATGCCAAATCGAACTCCGGCCCGGGCTTCGAGCCGTTCGAGGCGAAGCTCGATGTCACCGAGCCGATGGGCATGGAAACCCTGATCTATTTTCCGATCAACGGCGCGCAGGTCTGCGGCCGCGCCAATCCGAGCGCGGGTGCGCAGGACGGCGCACCGTTGAAAATGACGGTAGACCTGAACAATATGCACCTGTTAAACGCAGCCAGCGGGGTCGTCATCTGATCCCGTCGCCACAAAGATCAGGGATGGGAAATGTCGACCAACAAGAAGAAACTTCTGATTACCGAAACGATGTCGTCGCTGGGCTGGGACCTGTTCAAGGAGCGCGGTGACGTCGAGGCCATTCCCTTTCCGAACATGATATCGGCCGCCGATTTCGAGGCGCTGCTCAAGCAGCACGCGCCGGTCCACGGCGTTGCGCTCGGCGGCACGCGGTTCGGTGAGCCCGAGGTTAAAGCATCGCAGGACATGAAGGTGGTCGCTCGCATCGGTGTCGGTTTCGATGCGATCGACGTCCCTGCGCTGAGCCGGCACGGCGTTCCGTTGATGACGGCTGGGACGGCCAATTCACCGTCCGTTGCCGAAGCCGCCCTGTTCATGATGCTGACGCTCGCCAAACGCGCGCAGGAAATGCACACCATGGTCGTCGAAAGCCGCTGGCCACAGCGGATCGGCCAGTGGCCGTTCGATCTGTTCGGCAAGACCGTGCTGATCGTGGGCTTCGGGCGGATCGGGACGCGCACTGCAAAGCGCTGCCTCGCCATGGAAATGAACGTCCTTGTCTATGACCCCTACAAGCCGGCAGCGGAGATCAAGGCAGCTGGCTGCGAGCCTGTCTCCGATCTGGATGCGGCGCTTCCGCGTGCGGACTTCGTTACCATTCACTGCCCGAAGACGCCGGAGACCACCGGCCTGTTCAACGCGGCACGGATCGGACGGATGAAGCCGACAGCCTATCTCGTCAATACGGCGCGCGGCGGCATTGTCGATGAGCGCGCCCTTTACGACGCGCTGACCTCGGGCAAGCTCGCGGGCGCAGGTCTCGATGTATTCGAGCAAGAACCTCCGCCGAAGGGGCATTCGCTCTTCTCTCTGCCGAATGTCATCATGGCGCCGCACGTCGCCGGCGTCACCCATGAGGCGCTCGACCGGATGGGATTGCAGACCGCGAAGAACATTCTGAGTGCGCTGGACGGCGAGCACATTCGCCAGAATGTGATCAATCAGGACGTGCTCGGATAGCCACGAGCGCGATTCCGGCCGCCTTCAAACGGCGGCGGGCTTGTTCATCTCTTCACAGCGCGCAACGTGGATATCGCTATGGCGTTCAAGGAATATGGCAACTACGACGGTCTCGGTCTTGCCGCGCTCGTTCGCGACAGGAAGGTCAGCGCGGAGGAATTGCTGGACGAGGCGATTGCACGGACTGAAAGGGTCGACCCTCAAATCAACGCGGTCGTCGTCAAGCACTACGACTACGCGAGAAAGCAGGTTGAGAGCGGCCTCCCCGAAGGTGCCTTCACCGGCGTGCCGTTCCTGCTGAAGGATCTCGAGCCGCTGGCCGGAACGGTCACGACGTCGGGCGCGAGCCTGTTCAAGGCGAATGTCGCAGACCATGACGGCACCCTCGCCCGGCGTTTCCGTAATGCCGGACTTGCCATTTTCGGCAAAACTTCCAGTCCGGAGTTCGGGCTGATGCCGACCACGGAGTCCCGGCTGTTCGGGCCGACCCGCAATCCATGGAATCCGGCGCACTCCTCCGGCGGATCGTCGGGAGGTGCCGCCGCGGCCGTCGCCGCCCGCATTCTTCCCGTGGCGCATGCCAGCGACGGCGGCGGTTCGATCCGCATCCCGGCTTCCGCTTCCGGCGTGTTCGGCCTGAAGCCGACGCGGGCGCGTACTCCGGTCGGCCCCGACAGGGGCGAAGGCTGGGGCGGCTTTTCGGTCGGCCACGTCGTCAGCATCAGTGTGCGGGACAGCGCCGCGATGCTGGACGCCATTCAGGGGCCGGAGGCATCCAGTCCCTATGTCGCGCCGGCACCCGAGCGGCCGTTTGCCGAGGAAGTCGGCCGCGATCCCGGCCGGCTGCGGATCGCCTTCACCGACAGGTCACCCTATGGCGATGCCATCGATCCCGAAATCGCAAGTGCCGTTCGCGATGCCGCAAAAATGCTCGCCGGCCTCGGGCATCATGTTGAAGAACGTGCGCCGGTGCTCGCCGCCGATCCAGCGGTTGTGATGTCGACGATCGTCGCTGCCAACACCGCGCTGACCGTACAATTGACCGAACAGCGCATTGGACGTGCCGTAACCGACCGCGACTTCGAACACCTGACGCTCGCCAGCGCCCACAACGCAAAAAAGGCCGCGTCGGTTGACTACGTGGCCGCACAGCTTGCGGCATTCCAGATTTCACGGAGCCTCGCCACGTTTTTCGAAAGTTGCGATATTTTCCTTTCGCCGACCTTGTGTTCGCCTCCGCTCCGCATCGGCGAACTCAACACAATGTCGGATGACCTGTCGCACATTGCGCCTGTCCTGCGCCGCTATATGCCGGGCACAAGCATGTTCAACATGTCGGGGCAGCCGGCCATGTCGGTTCCTCTCGCATGGAATGCCGCCGGACTTCCTCTCGGCATGATGTTCGCGGCGCGTTTCGGCGACGAGGCAACATTGTTTCGGCTCGCCGCGCAACTTGAGCAGCAGCGCCCCTGGAAAGACAAAAAACCGCCCATTTGCGCCTAGATACGTTGTGTTCAGACACGCTTGGGGACGAGCGTTCGGCACCCGCGATCTCCATGATCGTATCGTCCTCTTTTAACCGGGGGACAGACAGGTGAGTGAAGGCGATCCGACCGACAATGTTCTCGCAGCGATAGCGAGCATCCTC
>JAFEFK010000416.1 GCA_018240625.1 Pseudomonadota bacterium | reverse complement strand
TGCGACCCCGAGCGCGATCGGAAAAGCGAGGCCCATACTGCCGAGCATATAGAAATTCTGCGGCCGATGGCCGGCAGACCAAAGGTCGAAATTGGTATTGCCGATGCCTCCAATCACAGCCTCTTCGCTTTTGAGTTTGGCGCCCAACCGCTTCGTGAGATCGAAGCGGTTCATCACCTTGGTGTTGCGGGACGGTGCGTGGTTATCGTTGCTGCTCATGAGACCCTCACGCGGTGAAGACTTTGCCGCCGGTCAACAGCGGCGACAGAATCAGCGCGACCGGCGCCTGCGTGGCGATGGCCTGCTTGATGGAGCGATCCACGATGAATTCCATCTCGTCGAGCCGGGTCATCGTGTGGTGTTCGATGGCAAGGGAATCGAGCACAGGCCGCATGGTGCGGCAGACCAGCGATTGGCCGTAATTGAACTCACCGAGGGTGCCGCGTTCAGATACGAACATGATGAGCGGGATCTGGTAGGGCAGCGCCAGCGACGCGAGCGCATTTGGCAGCGTCGCAAAGCCGCTCGTCTGCATCAACACCGCGCCGCGCTTGCCGCCCATCCAGGCGCCGGAAACGATGCCGACCGCTTCCTCTTCGCGCGCGGTTGGAAAGGCCGTAAAAAACGGGTCGGCGTGAATGTTCTTGATCAGCGTCGTGAGCACGCGGTCGGGCACATACGGCACGAGCCGGACGTCGTTGCTCTTGAGGGTCTGTAGGACGATCTCGTGCCACGGCCGGGTTGCAGGTCTTGGTTCCTCGGCGTGCGCCATCTCATTCTCCGTCATATGGATCGGTTCGAGTATCCTGTTTGATAAAAATCCCGATCGATCCGTTTCCATCAAAACTTGACGGGATCGACAGGATTGTCAACAATCATGTTATTCAAGCGGCCACCCGGATCGCGGACGCGTTCCTGGCGCGCCGTTTCTCCAACAACCGGTCTCGATGAAAGCGAACGCACCCGAGGACGAGGGAAGACAGGACGCCGCCGCGCGGCTCCGCGAGTGGATTACGGGCGGCCGCTTCATGCCCAACGAGCGGCTGATCGAGACCGATCTTGCCCAGGCCTTGAACGTCAATCGCGCGAATATCCGCATGGCCCTGGCGATGTTGGAGCAGGAAGGGCTGGTCGTTCGCGAGCGTAATCGCGGCGCGCGTGTCCGCCTTGTGTCGGATGCGGAAGCCATCGAGATCGCAGAGGCCCGGCAATCTCTTGAGGGACTCATTGCTCGTCAGGCCGCCGCTCGCGCATCGAAGGCTGATTGCGCCGTCTTGCGTGGAATCATTGCGGAGATGCGAAAGGCTCACACTGCTGCGGATTATCTGGCGATCTCTGCGTTGAACGGCCGGCTTCATGCTGAAATCCAGCGCATCGCAGACAATGCGACGGTGACGCGGCTGCTCGAAATGCTGCGGTCCCAGATCGTGCGCCAGCAATATCGCGCGATTCTGTTGCCCGGCCGCGCCAGAGCTTCGGTTCAGGAACATGCGGCGATTGTCGTCGCGATATGTGCCCGCGACATCGGCGCGGCGGAAAAGGCGATGCGACGTCACATTGGCGGGGTGATTGCCGCCCTCAAGCAGGCGATCGCACTAAAGGTGGGGTAGGAGACCGAAGATAAGTAAACATCATCCGTTCTAGCGTGCATAAAAAACATCAGGGAGGTACCAGATCATGCGCAAATCACTGGGGATGTTCGTTGCAGCCGCCGCGCTGGCTGTCTCATACGTTCCCGCTATCGCGCAGACCGCGTATCCGACAAAACCTGTCCACCTCTTTGTTCCGTATCCGGCGGGCGGCGGCGTCGATATCCTCGCGCGAACGCTGGGCGATGCGCTTTCCAAGGAGTGGGGACAGTCGGTCGTTGTCGAAAATCGTCCCGGCGCTGGTGGCGTCGTGGCTTCGCAGGCGCTCGCCACGTCACCACCAGACGGTTACACGCTGATCGTTGTTGCGAGCGGGCACGCGACCAATCCCTTCCTTTACCCAAAAATGCCCTACGACACCTTCAAGGCTTTCACGCCGATCTCGCTGCTTGCGTCGTCTCCGAATATCCTGCTGGTGCGCAAGGACTCGCCGTTCAAAACCCTCGCTGATCTGCTGGCGGCGGCTCGCGCCAAGCCGGGAAGCTTGTCGTTCGGGCATGCAGGAAACGGCACGTCGACCCATCTCGCCGGTGAATTGCTGAAGAGCCTTGCGAAGATCGACATGGCCGCGATTCCCTATAAGGGCGGCGCGCCGGCGATCAACGATCTGCTGGGCGGGCAGATTCCAATGTCATTCAACAATGGCCCGGAATCGGTGGGACAGATCAAGGCGGGAACCGTGCGCGCGCTCGGCGTGACGACCGCAAAGCGTGCGGCCTTCTTGCCTGATGTGCCGAGCATCGCCGAGGGTGGCGTGCCCGGTTACGATACCGAGGTCTGGTGGGGTCTGCTGGGGCCGGCCAATATGCCTCCCGATGTCGTGAAAAAACTCTCGCATGATTTTATCGCGGCCTTGCACACCAAATCCGTCAAGGATCGCCTCGAACCTCTCGGCGCCACTCCGATCGGCAGTTCGCCGGAGGAGTTTGCGGTGAAGATCAAAGCGGACTACGACAAGTGGGGTCCGATTATCAAGGCGGCCGGCATGAAGATCGAGTAAGCGGAGATGGCTTCTGAAATTCCGGCGTGTTTGCCGCCGCTCGAACCAAGCCGGCCTCGCGTGCCGCCGCCGCCGAATGCGTGCGATACGCATGCGCACGTTTTCGGGCCGGCCGGTCTGTTCCCCTATGCCGACGACCGAAGTTATACGCCGCCGGATGCGCCTCGTGAAAAATATCTTGCGATGCTCGATATGCTCGGCTTCGATCGCGGCGTGCTGGTTCAGGGCAGTGCCCACGGCCGCGACAATTCAGCGATGCTCGATGCGCTGACGCATCACGGCGATCGTTTACGGGGTGTTGCCGTCGCCGAGGCGGACGTTTCCGCCGAGACCTTGCGGAAATGGGCCAAGGTTGGAATCCGCGGGCTGCGTTTCAATCACTTCTTTCGCGATGGACAACTGCACTACAAGGGCGGCATCCCGCTTGCCGTGGCAAAAGTTCATGCGCCTGTCATAGCCGAACTCGGATGGCATCTGCAACTCTGGATCGACGTCAAGGATCTGCCGGAGACCATTCCGGCCTTGAAAGCGATCGGTCTTCCGGTGGTGGTCGATCATATGGGGCGAACCGATGCACGCGCCGGCACGCAAACAGCCGGCTTTCAAAGCCTGCTGCGCGCGGTCGGAGAGGGCTGGTGCTGGTCCAAACTGTCAGGCGCGCACCGGTTGAGTCAAAATGCACCGGATTACCCGGAAGCTCGCGCATTTCACGAGGCGCTGGTGCGCGAAAATCCGGAGCGTCTGGTTTGGGGCGGCGACTGGCCGCATCCGCGCATTGAAGGCGCCATGCCGGACGTGGGACACCTGTTCGAACTGTTTCAGAGCTGGACGCCGGACAAGGCCGTGCAGCATCGTATCCTCGTCACCAATCCGGCCCGCCTCTACGGGTTTTCCTAAACTGAAGGGTCAATCAAGAAAATGTCCGTCAACAACAAGCGCGTGTTCTATGTCAAATATCTCGCAAGCCCGATCTATGCTGAAATCCTGCAGGCGCGCCCTGACGTGCGGCTCGACCGGCTCGAGATCGACAGTCCCGACGACGTCGTGACGCCGATCCTGTCCGCCGCGCACGCGTACCAAATCGGCGCTGCCCGCGACGAGATGGAAAGATTTCAGGTCGATCGCGATTTCCTGAAGCGGACCCCGAACCTCCTGATCGTTTCAAGCAACGGCGCGGGATACGACACCGTCGATGCCGATGCCTGCACGGAAGCGGGTGTGGCGGTCGTGAATCAGTCGGGCGGCAACGCCCATTCTGTCGCCGAGCATGCGCTTGGCATGATGCTGACGTTGTCGAAGCGGATTATCCAGTCCGATCGTCTGCTTCGGCGCAATCCGAACGTGGATCGCAATACGCTGATCGGCAATGAAATCCACGGGAAGACCATCGGTATCATCGGCATCGGCAACGTCGGCCGCCGTTTGGCAGA
Organism: Pseudomonadota bacterium; assembly: GCA_018240625.1. GTDB lineage: Bacteria > Pseudomonadota > Alphaproteobacteria > Rhizobiales > Xanthobacteraceae > Nitrobacter. The sequence continues at coordinate 137 of JAFEFK010000416.1, read as the reverse complement.
ACTCTGCAAAGGCCTCTTTGGCATGACCGTGCTCGCCTATGACCCCTATGTTTCTGCGCAGGAGACCAGCGCGCGAGGCGCCCGGAAGGTTGAACTTGACGAGTTGCTTCGGCTGTCCGATTTCGTTTCGATCAACT
>JAFEFK010000415.1 GCA_018240625.1 Pseudomonadota bacterium | reverse complement strand
TGTTCCAGACGTTCATCTACTCGCGGCTCGACGCCAAGGGCTTTTCCACCACGGAGAAGAAGACGAAGAAGCTCCTTGAAAAAGAGCGTCCCGAGGTTTGGGACATTCTCGACGAGGTCATTCGCGAGCATCCGGTGTTGCTGAACCGCGCGCCCACCTTGCATCGTCTCGGCATTCAGGCGTTCGAGCCGGTGCTGATCGAGGGCAAGGCGATTCAGCTGCATCCGCTGGTCTGCGCGGCGTTCAACGCAGACTTCGACGGCGACCAGATGGCCGTGCACGTTCCGCTGTCGCTCGAGGCGCAGCTGGAAGCGCGCGTCCTGATGATGTCCACCAACAACATCCTGCATCCGGCCAACGGTCAGCCGATCATCGTGCCGAGTCAGGACATCGTGCTCGGTCTTTATTATCTATCAGTCATGCGTGAAGGCCTGCCCGGCGAGGGCAAGGTGTTCGGCGACATGGCCGAGCTCGAGCATGCGCTGCACTCCAAGGTCATCCATCTCCATACCAAGATCAGGTATCGCTGGGATGGCCTGGGCGAAGACGGCAAGGTGATCAAGCGTCTGATCGACACCACCGCGGGCCGGGTCATGCTCGGTCAGGTGCTGCCGAAATCGCCGAAGATGCCGTTCGAGACCATCAACAAGCTGATGACCAAGCGTGAAATCTCGAGCGTGATCGATCAGGTCTATCGTCACTGCGGTCAGAAGGAGACGGTGATCTTCTGCGACCGGATCATGGCGCTCGGCTTCTATAACGCGTTCAAGGCCGGCATTTCGTTCGGCAAGGACGACATGGTCGTTCCGCACGGCAAGTGGAAGATCGTCGATACCACCCGTACGCTGGCGAAGGATTTCGAGCAGCAGTACAACGACGGTCTCATTACCCACGGCGAGAAGTACAACAAGGTCGTCGACGCCTGGTCGAAGGCGACGGAAGAAATCGCCAAGGAGATGATGAAGGAAATCTCCTCGACCAAGAAGAGTTCGAAGGGGGTCGAAGCCCAGATCAACTCGATCTACATGATGGCGCATTCGGGCGCGCGCGGTTCGCCGGCCCAGATGCGTCAGCTCGCCGGCATGCGCGGCCTGATGGCGAAGCCATCAGGTGAGATCATCGAGACGCCGATCATTTCCAACTTCAAGGAAGGTCTGTCGGTTCTCGAATACTTCAACTCGACCCATGGCGCCCGCAAGGGTCTTGCCGATACCGCGTTGAAGACCGCGAACTCCGGTTACCTGACGCGCCGTCTGGTCGACGTCGCGCAGGACTGCATCATCACGCAGGACGACTGCGGCACCAAGCTCGGCATCAAGATGCGCGCCATCATCGATGCCGGCACCGTCGTCGCCTCGCTGGCATCGCGTATTCTCGGCCGCACGGCGGGCGAGGATCTGCGCGATCCCGCCACCAACAAGGTCGTCGTCAAGCGCGGCACCCTGATGGAGGAAAGCCATGTCGATGCGATCCAGCAGGCCGGCATCCAGGAAGTGAAGATCCGGTCGGCGCTGACCTGCGAACTCGTCAACGGCATTTGCGGCAAGTGCTACGGCCGCGATCTGGCCCGTGGCACGCCGGTCAACCACGGCGAAGCTGTCGGCGTGATCGCCGCGCAGTCCATCGGCGAGCCCGGCACGCAGTTGACGATGCGTACGTTCCACATCGGCGGCGCGGCGCAGATCAACGAGCAGTCTGTGATCGAATCGAACTTCGACGGCAAGATCACGATCAAAAACAAGGCGATCGCGAAGAACGGCGAGGGCCATCTCGTCGCCATGGTTCGCAACATGGTGGTCGCGGTGACCGATGCCGATGGCACCGAGCGTGCGACACATCGCATCCAGTACGGCGCGCGCATGCACGTCGACGAAGGCGATATGATCAAGCGCGGTCAGCGCATCGCGGAGTGGGATCCGTACTCCCGGCCGATTCTGACCGAGGTCGAGGGCACCATCGGGTTCGAGGATCTGATCGAAGGACAGTCGATCTCCGAGACGCTCGACGAGTCCACCGGTATCGCCAAGCGCATCGTCATCGACTGGCGCTCGACGCGCGGCGGCGCGGATTTGCGTCCGGCCATCGTGATCAAGGGCAAGGACGGCAAGGTGCTGAAGCTCGCACGTGGCGGCGAAGCCCGCTACATGCTGTCGGTCGACGCCATTCTGTCGGTCGACGTCGGTGCCAAGGTGAAGACCGGCGATATCCTGGCGCGTATTTCTACCGAAAGCGCCAAGACGCGTGACATCACCGGCGGTCTGCCGCAGGTGGCCGAACTGTTCGAGGCACGCAAGCCAAAGGACGCGGCCATCATCGCGGAAATCGCAGGCATCATCCGGTTCGGCCGCGACTACAAGAACAAGCGCCGCATCTCGATCGAGCCTGTCGACAAGAATGAGGAGACCCGCGAATACCTCATTCCGAAGGGCAAGCACATCCATCTGCAGGATGGCGACATCGTCGAAAAGGGTGACTTCATCGTCGAAGGCAACCCGGCGCCGCACGACATTCTGGCGATCAAGGGCATCGAGGAGCTCGCTGCCTATCTGGTCAACGAAATCCAGGAGGTCTACCGGCTTCAAGGCGTGCTGATCAACGACAAGCACATCGAAGTCATCGTTCGTCAGATGCTGCAGAAGGTCGAGGTCACCGATCAGGGCGAGACCGACATGATCTCGGGCGAGCAGATCGACAAGATCGAGTTCGACGTGCTCAACGCCAAGGCGAAGGAAGAGGGCAAGAAGATCGCGACGGGAACGCCGGTTCTGCTCGGCATCACCAAGGCGAGCCTGCAGACCCGCTCGTTCTTCTCGGCGGCGTCGTTCCAGGAGACCACCCGCGTGCTCACCGAAGCTGCCGTCAACGGCAAGGTGGACCCGCTGGAAGGCCTCAAGGAAAACGTCATTGTCGGCCGGCTGATCCCGGCGGGCACCGGCGCCTCGATGGCCCGCATCCGCGAAGTGGCGATGAAGCGCGATCGCCTGATCCTCGACGAGCGCGAGAAGCAGGCGGCAATCGTGCCGTCCGCTCCGGAAGCCGAACCGCTGGCGCTTCCGCCGGCGGAGTAGGAACGGAACTTCATTCTGCGACAGGAAAGAAAAAAGGCCGGCGCAAGCCGGCCTTTTTTATTCCAGCGCGTCGGGAATGTGGCGTCCGGTTGCAATTTGGCTAATATTCAAGTCGAAGTACTGTTTTTTGCCCGATTTGCAATATTTCCGAGTGCGATGACTGACGACCTGATTGACAGCATTTACGAGGCGGCTGCCGTGCCGACGCTATGGCCGGATGTCATCGATGCCATTTCGGCGAGAATTGAGGGCAATGGCGGGTTCTTGTTCGGCGTGCGCGATGGCTATTTTAGTGCGATCGCCTCGCATCGGCATACAGATACGGTGCGGGCCTTCATGTCGGACGGCTGGAGTGAGCGCGATCTGGCGCTCAAGCGCGCGACCGCGCTTAATCATCCCGGTTTCGTCAATGACGGCGATCTCCTGACAAATGACGAGATCGAAACCGACGGTGTCTACCGCAATTTCTATCGCAAGCACGGGATCGGTTATCGCGCAGGCACGATTATTCCGATTCCGAGCGGGGACTCGCTCGCGATCGTGCTGGCGCGCCATCAGGACAACGGTCCGGTGCCGCGCGAGACCGTCACGTTTCTCGATTCATTGCGGCCGCACCTGGCGCGTGCCGCGTTGACGGCGAATCGTCTCGGCTTCGAGCGCGCTCGTGCGCAAGCCGATGCCTTGCAAGTCCTGGGGTTGCCAACCGCCGTACTTCGAAAAGACGGCAGCATCCGGATTGCCAACCCGCTGTTTCAGGCGCTCATTCCTGCCGTAGCGCAGGATCGGCGGGATCGCGTCGTGCTGACGAATAATGGCGCGGATGGATTGTTGAGCAACGCGTTCACGCAGTATCGGGCAGGCGGCGCAATCGTTACGCCGGCCTCTATTCCGATTCCGGCGCTTGAGGGTTATCCGCCCATGATCGCTCACATCGTGCCGATTCGTGGCGTCGCGCATGACATCTTCAACGAAGCTGGGATGCTGCTTCTGATAACGGCGGTGGATCGCGCCGCGGTGCCGACGGCCGAGGTATTGCAGGGTTTGTTCGATCTGACCCCCGCCGAAGCACGTGTCGCACGTGGCATTGCGGCAACGACGTCTGTCGATGCGCTTGCGGCGTCACAGGGCGTCACCCGCGAGACCGTGCGCAGCCAACTGAGGGCGGTCCTGACGAAAACCGGGCTCAACCGGCAGAGCGAACTCGTCAGCCTTCTTGCTGGCGCCGCCCGCATTGGGTGAGCTTTCGGCGGTCCCCGGCCGGAATTGCCGCCTCATTCCCAAACATGGTTGATCGAGGACGAGCTCAAAGCGGCTCGCTCTCATAGCGGTGGACGGTCGGGACCCCCGATAGACGTAACTTTTAGTAACAGCCGGGCTTTTTCGCGTTGGCCCCCTTTTGTTCATCTTCCCTTCAGGTGAAAAGCGCTTTTCCTTGAGGTGGCCTTGTACACTTAGAAACAAAACTCAATCAGGGCCCCAGGCGCGAAATAAACCATTGAAGAAACTTGAGTTTCCTCAGAGGTTCCAATTTCGCTAGGCTTGGTGCATTAGCTGTAGAAAAGCCGGGTCAAGGGCCGTGGACGAAGCCGGTACCGGCACCGAAAGAGACACATGCTCGATCTTGCAATTGTAGGTGGCGGTCCCGGCGGCCTGATGAGCGCCTGGTATTTGAAGAGAAAGCTCGGAGAGCTCTGCCGCGTCACGCTGTTC
>JAFEFK010000414.1 GCA_018240625.1 Pseudomonadota bacterium | reverse complement strand
GCGGCTTGATGCGTTCCAGTGGCAGACAGCACTCGCGGCATTGCCGTCCGACCAGTCCCCTGTGGTCGAGGCGGAACACCCGGGGCACGCCGGGAGTGACCCGCCGCGCGTCGAGGCGTTGCCCGCTGCAATCGTGGAACCGGTTCATACCGCCGCTCAGGACAACGCGCCGCCGGCGACTGTGGTCGAATCGCCACCGACCGAAACGGCCGCCGCTCCGGTTGAGGCAGCTCCGGCGCCGCCGCTCTTTCGCCCGCGAACGGACCTCGGCAAAGATATCGCGCCCAGCGCCCCCACAGTGATCCCGATCGTTCGCCCGCCTGACGATCCGGGTGTCGATGATAGCCTGGAAAACGATGAATTTACTGAGCAAATTGCCTCAGGCGCACGCCAGGCCGACGGCTGGCGCGGGTTCCTGTCGCGTTGGGGCGGCTGATCGCGCCGGGAGCACCCGGCACGTGCCGGGCGCACACCGGCGGGTTCTTGCAAACCAGCGCCGTGCCCGATATCAGAAGGTCGGCGCGCCGGACTCTGTCCGAATGCGCTGCATGGTCCGCCGCAATAGCTCAGTTGGTAGAGCACGTCATTCGTAATGACGGGGTCACAGGTTCGAGTCCTGTTTGCGGCACCATTTCCTTGCATTGCTGGAATTGAAGCGCGGCGGAAAATAGCATGAAGTCATTTCTGGTTCTGGTTGCCGTTCTGTTTTCGGCGACCGCTTTTGCACAAAGCCCTCCTCCCATGGTTGGCGGCAAACCTCTGGTGCAGGTGAAGCCGCGGCGGGTCGCCGCCGCAAAACCGCAAGCGGTAGCCGTAAGATTGCAGGCCTGCCTCGAGATCGAGGACGGGTCCAAAGGCCGGCTGGATTGCTATGATGCGGTTATTGCGCCGCAGCCCAAAGCCAAGGCTCCCGCAGTCAAGTCGATCAGGGACTGCCGGTTCACCAAGGAGGAAGACGAGAGGCTGGCGTGCTTCAACGGGTTTGTCGAAAGAATTCCCAAACTTCCCGCATCCTGATCTATGCGTGCTGTGAGGCCGACCTTCGTTTCATCTTTTGCGTTTCGGCCTGAGTCAGAAACCGGACTCCGAGCTGGTCGCCGTTGACCCAGGCGAGTTCGCAGCGGCGATAGGCAAGGCCCATCGACGATAACAGCAAAAAGAATTCCTTGAGGTGAAGACCCTCGATTGAGTCTCTGACGATCAGCCGCGCTCCGTTTTTTGAGACATCCTCGACGACGCAGGCACGCCGCCAGGTCCCGTCGATGCTCATCATCTGAGCCTCAAAGCGGTGGGAAAACTCAACCCGTTCTGACTTGCGTTTTTCTTGCGTACCCATGTCTGCCTCGCCGCAGAAGGCTGGAACCGCTCTTATGATGCGCGGCTTTGTTCTAACGCTCGGTAAAAGTGCACCGTGCAAGAATGCCGCAGCGCCATGTCCATAACCCTTCACCCGAATGGGTGATGGATCGGCTTTGCTCTTGGAAATGCTTGTTTCTGCTGAGATATCTATCGCTTAAGATCGACGGCGATTTTTACACGCTGTTGCCGTAACCATTTTTTCAGAATTTGATGGACCTCTCAGATGATCCGATTTG
>JAFEFK010000413.1 GCA_018240625.1 Pseudomonadota bacterium | reverse complement strand
GACCCTCGAAGCTCGGCAGCGGCGCAAAGGCCTGGCGCACGAAGCCTTCGCTTCCATAAGGCCCCGGCTGCTGGTCCAGCGGCGCTCCAGCGCTCACCAGTTCGATATTGGCGCCTTCGCGCGAATAGATCGGCTTGCGAACATACGAGTTGCCGAGCTTGCTCGCCTCAGGATCGTCCTCGAAATACGCCGGCAGCAAGTTGGGATGGTTCGGAAACATCTCCCATAGCAGCGGCAAAATTCCCTTGTTGGAGAGCACGATCTTCCAGGGCGGCTCGATCCATCGCGTCGCGGCAGCCTGTACGTTGGAGCCGAACGCATCGCGCAGCATCCACTCCCAGGGATAGAGCTTGAATGCGAGATCGATGCTGCGATCGTCGAGGTCGACGAACTGGCCTTGGCTATCGACGCCGATGTCCTCGATTCCCAGGGTGGTGGTCGCAAGACCGGCCTGCCGGGCGGTATCCTCGAGATAGTTCAGCGTCACCGCATCCTCGGGATTTTCATAGAGTCCCGTCAGGTGAAGGTGGCCGCCGGGCGCAATGTCCCGCCACCGCGCGATCAGTTTGTCGTGGATGGAATTGAACTGATCGGCGCGTTTCGGGATGATCCGGCGCTCCATCGCCTGCTCGAGCCAGGTCCACTGAAACACCGCCGCCTCGAACAGCGAGGTCGGCGTGTCGGCATTGTACTCCAGCAGCTTTGCCGGCCCCTGGCCGCCGAAGGAGAAATCGAAGCGGCCGTACAGCGTTGGATCGCTGCGCCGCCAGCTATCGGTAATGATCGGCCAGCACGCCGCCGGAATTTTGAGACGGCGAAGCACATTGTCATCGTTCATCGCACGCTTGACGAGTTCAAGGCACATCGCGTGGATCTCGCCGGTCGGGGCTTCGATCTGGCGCTCGATCTCGTCGAGCGAGAACGCATAATAAGCGTGTTCGTCCCAGTAGCGCTCGCCGTCGATGGTATGAAACTCAAACCCGGCCGCTTCGGCGGTCGCCTGCCAGTCGTCACGCTCGGAGCACAGGATGCGTTGCATGAGGACGCTGGCTACCCGCCGCCGGAGAAATGCGCGGAGATGGCGTGGGCGAACGAACCGAAGCCACCGCGCGCGATACCGCCGCCGCCGGCATGGCTGCCGTTCGATCCCGAAAGAGCATTGCCGTACGAATAGCCTGACGAAGAGTGGCTGGCGGAGGAATCGCCGCCATAGAAGCCGGTGCGCGACGACGAGCCGCCGTAGTAGCCGTGGCCGCCGCTCGAGGACCAGCGCCGCGATTGGCAGGCCGGATCGGGTTGCGGCTGGCCCGGCGCCGCCGCTGCGGCGATGTCGGGCCGTTTCGGATCGCAGTTGTTTTTCGGCATCATCGCATAGGCGCCGCCGCCGACGGCGAGGGTGCCCATCACCAGCAGCGCGACGTGGCCGGAGCGTTTCACCGGAGGTTGCGGCTCGAGCGGCGGCAGCCGGCGTTTTCCGAATTGTTCGGCGGGAGGCCGCGCCATCGTCAATAGACCATGGAAGCGGCGTTGACCGCGCCGGCGGCGACCGAGGACAGGCCGAGCCAGATCGCCGGCGCGAGTTCACCCGCCGCGATTTGCTTGGACAGGTTCGGCACGGGAATCTTGACGATGTAGTAGACCGCGATCTGGACGATCAGGGCGATCACGCTCCAGATCAGGCAGTCGATCACGTTGGCCGTATGCGTGATGGCGCTGACCACCGGAATGACGAAGCCGACCAGGCTAAGTCCCAGCGCGATAGCGGCGGCCGGATCGTTGTCGCGGATCAGTTTGAATTCATCATGCGGCGTGACGCGGGTGTACACGAAAAGATACAGCACGACGGCGATCAGGCCGGTGCAAAAATAGAGCAGGAATGCCGGCAGCCCCGCCAGCGATTGCAGAATCATGTCAGCCCCCCGTTCATGATCTTTCAGCCCGGACATTCAGTCCTTTTATATCAGTCGCAGCAACCCGGAGGAGGGTTCATGCGGCGGGCCGTCAGACCGGGTAGATATTAAATCGAAGGCCGTCATCCCAGCCGAACAAGCTCGTTCGGCGGGGATGACGCCGCCGCGCAAAGGCACAAACAAAAACCCCGCCATTTGCGGCGGGGCTCAGTCTGGGAGGAAGCGTGAATTTCGGATCAGGCCGGGATGCGGACTTCATCCTCGTGCGGTTCGCGCAGCACATAGCCGCGGCCCCAGACGGTCTCGATGAAGTTGCGGCCTTCGGAGGCGTTGGCGAGCTTCTTGCGGAGTTTGCAAATGAAGACGTCGATGATCTTCAGTTCGGGCTCGTCCATGCCGCCGTAGAGGTGGTTGAGGAACATTTCCTTGGTGAGGGTGGTTCCCTTGCGGAGCGAGAGCAGCTCCAGCATCTGGTATTCCTTGCCGGTCAGGTGCACGCGCTGGCCGCCGACTTCCACCGTCTTGGTTTCGAGATTGACCACGAGGTCGCCGGTCTGGATCACCGACTGGGCGTGGCCCTTGGAGCGGCGCACGATCGCATGGATGCGGGCAACCAGCTCGTCCTTGTGGAAGGGTTTTGTCATGTAGTCGTCGGCGCCGACGCCGAGACCTTTGACCTTGTCCTCGATGCCGGCGAGGCCGGAGAGGATCAGAATGGGGGTCTTGATCTTCGAGACCCGGAGCTGCTTGAGCACGTCATAACCGGACATGTCGGGCAGGTTCAGGTCGAGCAGGATAATGTCGTAATCGTATAATTTTCCGAGGTCGACGCCCTCTTCGCCGAGATCCGTCGTATAGACGTTAAAACTCTCGGATTTGAGCATCAGCTCAATCGACTGCGCGACGGCGCTATCATCTTCTATCAGCAAAACGCGCATGCCAGTCCCCTATAGTCGCCGCTCCGGGCGTCAGGCCGTCCGCAATACTTGCGGCACTGGAAACGCCTTTAAGCAACTGATTCGGATCCTGACCGGATATGGTTAACAAAACCTGATTCGTGTGCGCAAGCTCTATCAGTGCAATTTCTGTCGAATCGCCCTAAGATATTGCGTCGAAGCAGTTTTTCTTTCCCGTTCGCGTTCAGTTTCCACATTAAGAGCCGGACCTAACCGACTCTCGCGACTCAGCTTCGTTCTGAAGACGAGCGCGTCCAGTCACCCAAAGACAGTGACGTAATGATTAACGATGCGGGTAAACACGAAGTTAAGGCCGGGGCTGCAATACGCGGAAACTTAAGGTTTTCGCAATGAAACGCAGACCCACGCATCGTGAATTGAACTGAGATGTTGGGGGAGCTTGCGCTGTCATGATGCTGATTGGGGTCAACCGCTCGCCCTATACGCGTCGCGTGGCGATCACGTTGAGAATTTACAATGTCCCGTTCGAACAGACGGCGCTGTCGGGATTCGGTAACCGGGCCGATGTCAGGGTTAGCAATCCACTCGGTCGGATCCCGG
>JAFEFK010000412.1 GCA_018240625.1 Pseudomonadota bacterium | reverse complement strand
TTTAGCTTTCCGCGGATGGATCGTTTTGCCCTCGGCCAGCATGGCGACGAATGTCGCGATTCGCGCCGCCCGGGTTTCCGGCTTTTTCGCGGTGTGGACACGGTGAAGGATGGAATACCGATTGGCGCTATCGAGAGCCTCGAAAAAGCGGGCTGCCTTCTGGCTCTTCGTCAAGGCGACGCGAAGATCATCGGGCACCTGAGCCGCGCTTTGCGGCGCGTAGGCGACGTCCCACCGTCCATCCTTCTTGGCGCGTTCGATCTCACGCAGTCCTGCCGGGCGCATAAGCTTCTGCGCGATCAATTCGAGCGCGCGGCTTCGATTTTTCTCCGACCATTTGCTGGCGGACTGACGTGGCGTGAACCGGATCAGCCAAAAGTCGTCATCGAAGCTGTCCAGTTGTCCATCGATCCAGCCATGACACAGCGCCGTATCGATTGCATCCGCCTTCGAGACGCTCGCTATCCCCGAGGCCGTTTTAGCCAGTTTCAGCCACAGACCTTTTGCCGTGGCAGGTTGCGCCGCCAGCCATTCCTCCCACGCCAATTGCGACTCGAAGGCGAGGACCGGAAGATCGCGTTTAGGACCTGGCATACGATGACAGTGGGAATCAGGCCCCCGTTCCGCCCAATTTGGCCTCGAGCGCCGCGATGCGCCCCTTCAGCGTCTCGTTCTCCTCGCGCGCGAGCCGGGCCATGTCCTTGACCGCCTCGAACTCCTCGCGCTTGACGATATCGAGATCGCGCAGGATCTTTTCAGCCTGATTGCGGACGACGGCATCGACCTCGCGCTTGACGCCTTGCGCCGCACCGGCCGCGTCGTTCATCAGGCGTCCGATCTCATCGAAAAACCGGTTGTTGGTCTGGGTCATCGTAACTCTCCCGCATGGCTCCAAGCCTGCAACTCGCGAAACCAGACAATGGCGATCCTGCCGCCGCACTTCAAGTCCGGCTCCGTCCTCCAGCGGCACGGCAGCCTTGTCAGTGCCGGATTTCCTTGCAATCGTGACCTTCCGCGAAGCAAAAAGCCCTAACCGGAAAAGAAGCGCCCGATGATCGACCAGCAGATCGAGATTCCGACCAAGGACGGCCACACCACCACCTTCATCAGCCATCCCGAGCGCGGCGGGCCATTTCCGGTGATCCTGTTCTACATGGACGCGCCCGCGATCCGCGAGGAACTGCGCGACATGGCGCGCCGTTTCGCAACATCCGGCTACTACGTCATGTTGCCCAACCTCTATTACCGCGCCGGCGTCATGGAGCTGGGGCCGCTCCCCGCCGATCCCGAAGCGCCCGAGCGCAAGCGCATGTTCGAGCTGATGGCCTCGATCAACATTCCTCTCGTGATGGAGGACACCAAGGCGCTGCTCGCCTACGCGGAGAAGGACAAGGCCGCCAACACCAAAATCGTCGGCGCGGTCGGCTACTGCATGAGCGGACGTTACGCGATCAATGCGGCCACGCATTTTCCAAACCAGGTCAAAGCCGCGGCCTCGATCTATGGCACCCATCTGGTCACGGACCAGCCCGACAGCCCGCACGTTGCCTCGCGCAAGACCGGGGCCGAACTGTATTTCGGTTGTGCCGAGACCGACATCTACGCGCCAGCGGAGATCATCGCAAAGTTGCAGCAGTCGGTCCAAGACACCAAGGCCAACGCCGAGGTCGAGATCTATCCGGGCACGCATCACGGGTTCGCGTTCCCGAAGCGGCCGGTCTACGACAAACCAGCCGCAGAGCGGCACTGGGAACGGCTGCTGGCGCTGTATCGGCGAAATCTTTCATGAGGCTGCGCGCAAAATGCTGGCACCGCCATCGGACGCACGGTTCTTCTCCCTCGCCCCTGCGGGGTCGAGACGAGCGAAGCTCGCTCTTAGAGGGTTGGGGTGGGAGGCTACGGCTCATCGACAATTCTGAAATGCTATTGACCATGGTGCTTGCCCCCTCACCCGGATCGCAATAGCGATCCGACCTCTCCCCGCAGGCGGGGAGAGGTCAAGAGAGAATGTATGCCCTTTCTTCTCATCACCTATCCCGTGTTCGATCCCATCGCGATCTCGCTCGGTCCGATCGCGATCCGCTGGTACGCGCTGGCCTATATCGGCGGCATCACGCTCGGCTGGCTGTATGCGCGCGCGCTGATCAAGAACGAAAAATTCTGGGGTGGCCCGGCGCCCATCTCGCTGCTGCAGATGGACGACTTCATCCTGTGGGTCACCGTCGGCATCATCCTCGGCGGCCGCACCGGCTATGTGCTGTTTTACAATCTGGATTTCTTCATCCATCACCCCGCCGAAATCTTCGAGTTGTGGAAAGGCGGCATGTCGTTCCACGGCGGCTACATGGGTTGCGTCGCGGCCGTGATCCTGTTCTGCCGGAAACACAAACTGCCGGTCCTGTCGCTCGGCGACATCACCACCGCGGTCGGACCGATCGGTCTGTTCCTCGGCCGCATCGCCAACTTCATCAACAGCGAATTGTGGGGCCGCCCGGCCGATCCGAGCCTGCCGTGGGCGATGGTGTTCCCCAACGGCGGTCCGCTGCCGCGCCACCCGAGTCAGCTTTACGAGGCCGCACTCGAGGGCATCGTGCTGTTCATCCTCCTCGCACTGATGATCCGGGCCGGGGCGCTGAAGCGTCCCGGCCTGATCCTCGGCAGCTTCATCACGCTGTACGCGATGGCGCGCATCACCGGGGAATTTTTCCGCGAACCCGACCCCCAGCTTGGATTTCTGTGGGGCGGACTCACCATGGGAATGCTATTGTCGGTGCCGATGATTATTGCCGGACTTGCCATTGTCTACACCGCATGGTCGCGCGGGCCGCGCGCACCCGCTACGGATGCGATTGCAAAACAGGACGTTTGAGCCAAGGTAAATCGTGACTGACACTTCGCCGCTGCAGGCCGACATCAAGAAGCTGATCAAGACATCGGGCCCGATGCCGGTCTGGCGCTACATGCAGCTTTGCCTGACGCATCCCGAACACGGCTATTATGTCTCGCGCGACCCGCTTGGACGCGAAGGCGATTTCGTCACCTCGCCCGAAGTCAGCCAGATGTTCGGCGAACTGCTGGGACTTTGGGCCGCCTCGGTGTGGCGTGCGATGGGCTCTCCGGCGACGTTGCGGCTGATCGAACTCGGCCCCGGCCGCGGCACCATGATGGCGGATGCGCTGCGCGCGCTGCGTGTGATCCCGCCGATGTACCAGTCTCTCAGCGTGCATCTCGTCGAGATCAACGAAGTCTTGCGCGAAAAGCAGTTGGCGACGCTCTCCGGCGTCAGGAATATCCAGTGGCATGCAACTCTCGACGAGGTCCCGCCCGGACCGTCGATCATTCTCGCCAATGAATATTTCGACGTGCTGCCCGTTCATCAGATGGTCAAACGCAACGACGGATGGCATGAGCGCGTCGTCGAACTCGACAACAACGGTCAACTGGCATTCGGCGTGGCCGCGCAGCCGGTGCAGCGGTTCGAGACATTGCTGCCGCCGCTGGTCCGCGCGGCGCCGGTGGGCGCCATCTTCGAGTGGCGGCCGGACGCCGAGATGATGAACATCGCGACCCGCATCCGCGATCAGGGCGGTGCGGCGCTCATCATCGACTACGGTCATGTGCGCAGCGATGCCGGCGACACCTTCCAGGCCATCGCACGGCACAGTTTTGCCGATCCGCTGAAATTTCCCGGCGAGGCGGATGTCACCGCTCATGTCGACTTCCAGGCCCTGGCACGCGCCGCTGAAGATGTGAACGCACGTGTCCACGGACCGGTGACGCAGGGCGAATTCCTGCAGCGCCTTGGCATCGAAGCCCGCGCCGCAAGCCTGATGACAAAAGCCACCCCCGAGGTTTCCGAAAATATTTCAGCGGCATTGAAGCGGCTGACCGAAGGCGGCCGTGGCGGCATGGGATCGATGTTCAAGGTGATCGGCATATCCGATCCACGCCTCACCGAACTGGTGGCATTGAGCGATCAGGAACCGCCCGACGGGGCCAAAGCGCCATGATCTTTGCATCCTCGCTTCTAGCTGCCGTTCCCGGCCTGCGGCATGCCTTTTTTACCCGCGAAGGCGGCGTCTCGAAGGGCATTTACGAGAGCCTGAATGCCGGCGTCGGCTCGCAGGACGATCCCGCCGATGTTGCCGAGAACCGGCGGCGCATGGCAGAGGTGATGGGCGTTGCGCCGGAAAATTTTCTCTCTTTGTACCAGATCCACTCGCCTGACGTCGTGATCGCCGGCGAGGCATGGGACGCCGCCTCGCGGCCGCGCGCGGACGCCATCGTCACGCAAACGCCGGGTCTTGCGATCGGCGCCAGCGCCGCCGACTGCGGGCCGATCCTGTTCGCCGATCCGCAAGCGCGGATTATCGGCGCCGCACATGCCGGCTGGAAGGGCGCGCTGACCGGCGTCCTGGAATCGACCCTCGATGCGATGGAAAAACTCGGCGCCCGGCGTGGCGACATCGTCGCGGCCATCGGTCCGCTGATCCGCCAGCAGAGCTATGAGGTCGGTGCCGAATTCGTCGATCGCTTCACACAGGCCGATGCGGACCATGCGCGGTTTTTCGTGCCGTCGGCGCGCGACGGTCATGCGATGTTCGATCTCGGCGGCTTTATCCGGATGCGGCTCGACCGCGCGGGCGTGCTGCTGATCGATGACACCGGCATCGACACCTATGCCGACGAGCGCTTCTTCAGCTATCGCCGCTCGGTGCATCGCAAGGAGCCGGATTACGGCCGCCATGTCCATGCCATCGCGCTGGAGGACGACTGATCGCCGTATCGCGTTTTCGAGCGACGTGGCACCCGGTCCGCGTGAAGAAAACGAGCCAAACCAAAAACATGGAGTCCCGCTTCTGATTCCGTCGGAAGCGGAAAGGCTCTAACGGACCTTCAGCACGACCTTG
>JAFEFK010000411.1 GCA_018240625.1 Pseudomonadota bacterium | reverse complement strand
GGTCGACCGGCGAAGCGTAGCGAAGACGCTCGGGTGAGGGGCTCTTTTTTTGAAATTGCCCCTCACCCCGACCCTCTCCCCGCGAGCGGGGAGAGGGAGTGCTGCGTGTGAGTGTCGCGGCGGTCCATCCTTTGCAAAACCGCGTGACCCCCTTGGGCGATATCGTCGCTGTGCCCGCACGCGGCACGTTCACCGGCAATCGCGGCATCATCCACGATCCGGCGACGCGGACGCTGCTGAAACGGCGCTGGACGACAAAGGCGTGGATCGTCTGCGTCTGCGAATTTCGCGGCCGCCGCCGCGACGTGATGGGCACGCAAAGCTGGACCGAGCTGTTCTTCCTCGACGAGGCGACGGCGTTCGCCGCGGGCCATCGGCCCTGCTTCTATTGCCGGCGCGCCGATGCCAACGCCTTTCGCGCGGCGTGGGAGCAGGGGAATGGACAGCGCGGGCTGCGCGCGCCCGAGATCGACGCGGTGCTGCATGCCGAGCGGCTGGACGGCCGCGTCAAGCGGCTGCATCCGCTGCCGCTGCCGATTGAAGAGTTGCCTGATGGCGCGATGGTGCAGGCGGGTGAGGAGAGTTTTCTGATCGCGCGAGGCCGGCCGCTGCGCTGGTCGTTCGACGGCTATCGCGATGTGAGTGCGCCGCTCGCCGATGCAAAACTGATTACGCCGCCGTCGGCCGTGCGGGCACTGGCCGCGGGCTATCGCGCTGTGCTGCACGAGAGCGCCAACGCTGGTATGCCCCCTCCCTAACCCTCCCCCGCAAGCGGGAGAGGGGACAGTCTGCTCAAGAGGCGAGTTCGATCGTCATCGTGGCGCTCACTATGAATGAAGAATGCCGCTGCTCGAACGGAAGCGCGCTCCCTCTCCCGCTTGCGGGGGAGGGTTGGGGTGGGGGTGAAACCCGACGCGAGCGCTTGGGGTGCCCCCCTCTCCAACTCTTCCCCACAAGGGGGAGAGAGCCGATCATGCCGCGTGTCAGGCGCGATCGAATATAGTCACCGCATCATCTTCCCGTTCTCGTCCACCGGCATGCGGGAATCGCGTAGCGCGAATTCGCGGACCACGATCCGGCAGCGTTCGACATCAGAGGTGCCGGTGCGAGACGTCGTGGCTGATCGCTCGGTTTTGGCGGCGTGCGTAAGCACCTCCTCGCAATGATGCAGCACATGGCGATCGGGCGGATGCACCGGTGTCGCGACGGCGTGCGACGCCATCGCTGTGGCGGCGAGCAGCAACAGAATCCGCAAGATCACCCGAGCCTCGCGCGCGCCAGCTGCGCGCCCGCGCCGAGCGCGTTCAGTTTTGCTTCCGCGATATCGCGGCGCATCGGCGCCATGCCGCAGTTGGTGGTGGCGACGATCTTGTCCTTGGGCACGTGCTTCATGACGGCCTCGATCGTCTTCACCACATCGTCGGGTGTTTCGATCTCGTCGCTGGCGACGTCGATGCAGCCGGCCTGGATGATCTTGCCCGTGAGCAGGCCGAGCAGCTCCAGCGGCACGCGCGAATTGCGGCACTCGATCGCGACCTGCTGGATCGGGCTGGCGGCGATGGCCGGGAAGGTTTCTTCGTATTGCCGCCACTCGCCGCCGAGCGTTTTCTTCCAGTCGTTGTTGGCCTTGATGCCGTAGCCATAACAAATATGGACCGCGGTTGCGCAGGTCAGACCTTGCGCGGCGCGCTCCAGCGCGGCGATGCCCCAGTCGCGAACCTGATCCATGTAGACGTTGAACGCGGTTTCGTCGAACTGGATGACGTCGACGCCGTCGGCCCGCAACGCCTTGGCTTCCTCGTTCAATAATTCAGCAAAGGCGAACGCCATCTTCACGCG
>JAFEFK010000410.1 GCA_018240625.1 Pseudomonadota bacterium | reverse complement strand
TTTCCCTCCTTGGGAGTTTCGTTGGATTCGTCATGTCGGTCGTGAGTATCGATGCGGCAGGGCTGGTTAGCCGAAAACGTTTCTTGTCACCCCTGCCGCGATCCTGGCTGCGGCGTCTCCGCCGCAACGGTCTTGGGTCACGCGCGCGTCAGCTCCCCTTGAAATTGGGCGGACGCTTGGCGTTGAACGCCTCGACGCCCTCGCGGAAATCGTCTGACTGCCGAAGCCGGCTGTAGCAGTGCCCCTCCAGCTCGATCGCGATAGTCAGCGTTGAATCCTCGGTGTCGTTGAGCAGCTTCTTGGCGGTCCGCTGGGCCAGCGGCGCAAACGTGCGCAATTCATCCACCAGCGCGTCGGTGGCCTTTTCCAGCTCGCTGTCCGGCACACACTCTGTAACGATGCCCCATTCCAGCGCCTGCTTCGCCGGAATACGCTTGGAGCGCATCACGATGTCCTTGGTGCGGGTAATGCCGATCATCTTCTGGAGCCGCGCCGATCCGCCGGAGCCGGGAATCTGGCCGAGCTTCTGTTCCGGCAATGCGTAGAAAGCCGTCTCCGATGCGATGCGGAAATCACACGCGAGCGACAATTCAAACCCGACGCCAAAGCAATACCCGCGGTTGGCGACGATCACCGGCTTCGAACAGCGCGCCGGCGACGCAATGTTCCATGCAAGCTTGGAGACTTGCTCCGGCGAGGCTTCCATGAAGCCGCCGATATTGCCGCCGCTGGAGAAATGCTGGCCGATGGCCCGAATGACGATGACGCGCACCCGCGCATCCTCGTCGAGCGTCTCGAGGGTCAGGCGCAACTGATCGCGCTGTCCCATCGAGACGATATTGTAAGGCGGCCGGTCGAGAATGATGTCAGCGCGCTCGTGTGTCTCGTCGATCTCGACATGAAAACCGTCGAGCTTGGCGAGACGGGCGTCGGTGAACTGATAAGCGGTAGCCATTCCGTTTTCCTGTCAATGATGGTTACGATTGTTTGGCGGGAAGCCCCCGCTCCTCGGTGTAGTCTCCGGCGACCAACTGGCGCCGCAGTAGTTTGCCGACCGGCGATTTCGGTACGTCCTCGACGAAGACGAAACGACGTGGACGTTTGAAATTGGCGAGGCCGGAGGTCTGGCAGAACGCGTTGAGTTCCTCGGCTTCAACCGGCGCGCCGCGCTTAATAAAGGCCGCGACAATCTTGCCCCATCGTTCGTCAGGTAGTCCGACCACCGCTACTTCCAGCACCGCCGGATGCAGCGACAGGCAGCTTTCGATTTCCACCGGCGAAACGTTCTCGCCGCCGGTCACGATCATGTCGTCGACACGGCCGGTGACAAACAGATCTCCCTCTTTGTCGACGAAGCCGGTGTCGCCGGTGAAATACCACCCCTCGCGCAGCGCCTTCGCTGTCGCCTCCGGCCGCTGCCAGTAACCCTCGAACGCCTCGTCACTTGATGCGAGGGCGACGATCTCGCCCTCCTCGTTTGCCGCGGCGACTTCGGACGCGCTACTTGCGTTGAGTTTGACGACGCGAACGCGTTGATTGATGCCAGATCGCCCCGCCGATCCCGGCTTTGATTTTGCGTCCCGGTCGATCGTGAAAGTGTAGATTTCCGAGCTACCGTAATGATTGACAAACAAGTCGGGGCGGAAAGCATCGTTTAGCTTGCGCAACAGGCCGTCGGGCATTGGCGCGCCGGCAAAGCCCAACTTGCGGACGCTGCTGACGTCGGTTCCCGCGAAGGCGTCGGAATGCACCAGGTCGTGATAGAGCGTCGGCACCAGATACAGGTTGCTGATTTTCTCGCGCGCGATCAGTTCGAGTGCTCGGCCTGTGTCATAACGCGGCAGACATACGAACAGCCCCCCGATCAGCGACATCGACAATAGAGAGCGCACGCCCATGGTGTGGTAGAGCGGCATCACACCCAGCGTGCGTTCGCCGCTGCCATACATGTTCTGTGCGACGTGGGCGATTGCGGCGTGCCGCTCGGCGCGATGGCGGCGTGGTACGCCTTTGGGTCGGGATGTCGTGCCGGAAGTGTAGAGCATGACCGACCAGGCTTCGGGTGACACCCGCGGCTCCGCCTTATAGCTCTTTGCGGCGACCATCTCGGTGAATGCAAGCGCCCCGGCGGTTGGTTCGTCCAGAGCTATGCGACAGAGCCGCGGAGCACGCTTCGACTGAGCAATGGCGATCGCGGAAATGTCCTGATAAACGACTGCCTTTGCTTCGGAGTTCTCCAGATAGAAGTCGACCTCGTCGGACTTGGCCCGCCAGTTGATCGGCGTAATGACAATCCCGGCAAATTGGCAAGCCCAGTGCAATGTTGCCGCTTCCCAGCGATTTTGCAGCACCGTGACCAGGTGATCGCCGGCCCGCAGACCGGATGCATCAAATGCGGCGACCAGCGCTGATATC
>JAFEFK010000040.1 GCA_018240625.1 Pseudomonadota bacterium | reverse complement strand
TGGATCGCATCGCGCGCGCGATGATGCTGACTGACGTCGAGCGTGAGCATATTTTTCTGCTCGGTCTGGGCCGTCCGCCAGAGGTGCGTTACCGGGAATCCGACGGCGTCACGCCGCGGTTGCAGCGTGTGCTCGATGCGCTGGAACTGAGTCCCGCTTTTGTGAAGACGGCGACATGGGATGTCGTCGCTTGGAATCGCGCGGCGGCCGCGGTGCTGACCGACTATGGGAAACTCGAACCGTCCCAACGTAACATTCTGCGCCTCGTCTTTCGTGACTCACGGGTTCGCGCTGCGCAGACGGAGTGGAAGAATGTCGCGCGCTTCGTGGTGGCCGGCTTTCGTGCGGATGTCGTTCGCGCCGGTGCGGCGACAAATATTCAGGCTTTCGTTGAAGAAATGTGCCAGCTCAGCCCCGAGTTCGCGGGGCTGTGGCGCGACAACGATGTCCGCACTCACGGCGACGGCGTCAAGACGCTGCGCCATGCCATCGCAGGTCCGATCGCGATGGAGTATTCGGCGTTCGCGGTCGATGGCCGGCCTGACCTTGGACTCGTGATCTACAATCCCGCAACGTCGGAAGATGCCGACAAGGTGAGAGCGTTGCTAAAAGCGCGGCGTAAGCGATGATGTGATTGGCCGCGCGCGGGTCACGTCGGCCGCAGCACCGCCCGCAGTTTGCCGCTGTTGCCGCCACCGCAGAAAAACCGATCCTTGCCGTCGGACTCCAGGCCGGACACGCCTGCGCCCGTGGGCATATCGAGTTGCGTCAGCACATCGCCGGTCTGCGGATCGATCTGGCGTACCGCGCTGTCATCGCCTTCCCAGGTGCCGTGCCAGAGTTCGCCATCGACCCAGGTGACGCCGGTGACGAAGCGGTTGGATTCGATGCTGCGAAGCACCTCTCCGGTCTCGGGATCGATCTGATGAATCTTCCGCGCGCGATAGTCGCCGACCCAGAGCGAGCCTTCGGCCCATGCAAGTCCTGAGACGCCGCCTCCGGGCGCGGGGATCGTGGAGAGCACGCGGCCGCTGTCGGGATCGATCTTCTGAATGCGATCTTCGGCGATCTGGAACAGGTGCTGGCCGTCGAAGGCAGTGCCGGCGTGAGCGGATGCTTTGATTTCGCGCTTTATCTTGCCGGTATCCGGATCGAGCGCGGTGATGGTGTCGCCGCTCGCAAACCATACCGACGCTCCATCATAGGTCACGCCGTGGATATGCTCTGCGCCCGGAAAGGGGCCGTATTCCCTGACGATCTCGGCTGCCGCGTGTTTCATAATTTTAGCTCCAGGATTGAAAATGTTATCTGCTCATGAGTGCTGCGTTGGTCGGTACCATGGCCGCACACTAGCCGCCGGTGAGCGGAGCCGGGAGTAACAAGGCGGTCGCGAGTCCGGGCAGCGGCGGCATCGTCCAGCGCAGTGCGCGCCCGTGTCCGAAGGCCTGCACCTTGCCGGATTCCGCGAGCCGGTCGAGCGCGCGCTGCACCGTGCGCTGACTGGCGCGCAACGCCAGCGCCAGAGCCGAACTCGACCACGACTCGCCGTCGGCAAGCAGCGCGAGCACCGCCGCATCCGGGTCCTCGACCGGTTGCGCGAGCACCAGCACTTCTTTTTTGCCGCGCGGGGTCAGTGCGAAGCCATCGGCGGTGGCATGAATGCTCGCCATCGGCTTCAGCAGCGCGCGCAGCCGTCCGATCTCGACTCGTAACCGCGCGCGATGCGATTCATCGGCGTGCTTGCCGCGAAAGGCCCTTGCGATAAGCGCGTCCCGCGACACATCTTTGGGCCATGCTTCACCGAACGCGCGGGCGAGCGCGAACAGCACCGGGCGGCTCGCGAGCGAAACCGCCTCGCGCGCATCGCGCACCGCGAAACGGCAGGCATCGACGATCAGCGCCTTTGACGTCTGCAGCGCTTCGACGTCGCCGAGCAGAAGATGGCGCTCTGCGCCGCGTGCGATCAGGCGTGCCACCGGCGCTTTCAGCATGCGAACAGCGTTGTCGACCTCCACCGTCAGCGGCGGGATGCCGGCCTGACGCGCCGCGCGTGCTGCGCGCGCGAGCGCGACATGCGCTGTCTTTGCCTGCAACCGGCGCATCGCGATCCCCGCGACGAGTAGATTGTGGACGGTCTGCATGGCCGGCGGGAACGGCGTGGGATCGAGTCTTCCAAGCAGGCCCTGCGCCTCATCGAGACGGCCGATCAGGAGCAGCCGGCGGATGTCCAGATGTCTGGCATGGGCAGCGTTGAGCCGGTCGCCATGCGCTTCGAGCGTCGCATGGGCGGCGTCGAGCGTCTTGGTCGGCCAGTGGAGATCACGCGAGACGAGGGCGATCTCCGCCTCAGCGACAATACATCTGGCGCGCGCCAGGCGCTCGCGCGGACTGAAGGCGCGGGCGGCTTTGCGCAGCAGCATCTTGGCGCGAACGAGATCGCCGAGCTGCGCCATCGCGATGCCGCGCAGCGCGAGCGCCGCTGCATCGTCGCGCAGTGCAACCAGATTCAGTGCGCCAAGAGGATCTCCCGCGGCAAGCGCACGCGCCGCGGCTGTGATCAGCGAGTCCATTTCGTGCCGCCGATTTGAAGTTTCTGTGCCATCGCAGCAGTCTCGTTCAGAAACTTCAAATCGGAAAGCGGCACGAAAAGCATATAGCCCGCTGGTGCCCCTCTTGCTTCCGGAGTTCGTGGGAGAAGGCGCGGTAACGTATCGCGAATTCCGGAAGCGGGGCACCGGAATCCCGACACACTTGTCACTCTCACCATCCGCTTTCCGCTCCTATCCTGTCTCACATCGCGGGCAACGAGCGGCGAACAGAACCGCGCTTCAGCGTTGAAGCGGAACTTCGCCCAAATCAGGAGGTTTCAAAAGCCATGACCACAGCAGCCGATAGCGCACGCAAAGATGGAGAGCACGCCATGCAGACGCCCCCGGTCGTGTCCGCGCAGGCATGGGACGCAGCGCGCGAGCAACTGCTCGTCAAGGAAAAGGCGCAGACCCGGGCCCGCGATGCGCTGGCGGCAGAACGCCGTCGCATGCCGTGGATGGCCGTGGAGAAGGAATATGTGTTCGAAGGACCGAATGGCAACGTCAGCCTGCGCGATCTGTTCGAGGGCCGGCGTCAACTGATCGTCTATCGCGCCTTCTTCGAGCCGGGCGTGCATGGTTGGCCGGAGCACGCCTGCATCGGCTGTTCTCTTGGTGCCGATCAGGTTTCCAACCTTGCCCATCTCAACGCGCGCGACACGACTCTCGTCTACGCCTCGCGCGCGCCGCAGGCCGACATCGCGCGGCTGAAGGCGCGAATGGGCTGGGAGATGATCCCCTGGGTTACCATCACCGACGGTTTCGACGTCGACTTCGGGGTGGACGAATGGCACGGCCACAACGCGTTTTTCCGCGACGGCGAGCGCATATTCCGCACGTACTTCATCAATGGCCGCGGCGACGAGGCATTAGGCACCGTCTGGAGCTACCTCGACATGACGGCGCTCGGGCGTCAGGAGATTTGGGAAGACTCGCCGGAGGGCTATCCCCAGAGCCGGCCGTACAAGTGGTGGAACTGGAACGACAGCTACGTCCCGGGTGCACCGATCGACCCGAAGTGGATCGAAGTGTCGGACGCCGGCGAAGCGGCGTTCCGAAACAAGCAGGACAAGACGCCATGATCCCCGCGTGCTCACGTGCATTCACCGGCGGCGCCGCCCTCGGCGCGGCCGACTGGCTGCACCTCGCAGCCGCGCCGGCCTTCGCTTTCATGGCGGTGCTGGCGGCGCGCTCCGGCGGCGACATGCTCTGCGGTGCCGCTTCGCCGCTCGGCGGCATGGTGCCGATGTATCTTCTGATGAGCGCGTTCCATCTGCCGCCGTGGCTGAGGCTGATTGCGCGGCTGCTCTGACCCGATCGAAGCCAGGGCCGGATGCGTGAACCCCGGTCCGATGGTTCGCACCGTAAGAACGCTTGTCTGGATTTATGTTCATGATATGTTCTCGTTCAGAACGAGGGTGCGTATCATGCCCGGTGAACGAGAGCCGTGTCTGCCCGGGCTGGAACCGGCGGAAACGCGCGACAATCTGTTTTTCGCGTGCCGACTGGCACCCGAAGCGGCGTCGCGGGTTGCGCATGTCCGGGACGAACTGTGCCGCGCGCACGGATTGCGCGGCGCGCCAATCTCCCCGCAACGTCTTCATGTCTCGCTGGTCGGCGTGTGCGAATGCCAGGGCTTGCCGCACGAATTGATCGATGCGGCGTGCAGGGCGGCAGCCGCCGTTGCGATACCGCCGTTCGATGTGGTGTTCGATCGCGCCATGAGTTTCAGTAACCGTCGCAATGCGCGACCGCTGGTCCTGCTCACGGGCGGCGGCGAGGCCGCGCTTGCCGGATTGCGCAACAGGCTTTGCGCGGCGATGTCCGCGGCCGGTGTCGGCCGTTATGTGTCCTCGCACTTCGTGCCGCATATGACGCTGCTCTACGACAGGCGGATGGTGGCCGAGCAATGCATTGACCCGGTTCACCTGACCGTGTGCGATTTTGCTCTTGTGCACAGCCTCGTCGGCCAAAGCCGGCACATTGAATTGGCGCGATGGCCGTTGCGGCGTTAAGTTCGCGCCGCAAATGTTGGAGAGCCTCGCATTGTCCATCACCATTTACGGCATCAAGAACTGCGACACCATGAAGAAGGCGCGCACCTGGCTGGATGGTCATGGCGTCGCTTATGACTTTCACGACTACAAGACGGAAGGCATCGACCGCGCCCGGCTCAAGGCATGGGCCGGGACGGTCGGCTGGGAGATTTTGTTGAACCGCGCCGGTACGACGTTTCGCAAACTCCCTGATGCGGACAAAGCGGGATTGACCGAAAGCAAGGCGCTGGCGCTGATGCTGGCGCAGCCCTCGATGATCAAGCGGCCGGTGCTGGAAGGTGGCGGCAAGCTGCTGGTCGGCTTCAAGCCTGAAATGTACGAGAAGGAACTTCGCGGATCGAAGGCGAAACGCTGAGAGCGCAGACCTCAGACCATCTCGATCACGTCGTCGCCTGCGGGGCCTGGTGTGGGTCCGGCCGTGTCGCGATCGATCAGTGCCCTGACGATCACCTCGGGTTCAGCCTGGACGTCCAGGCCCATCAGGCCACGGATCTGAAAGCCGCCGTCGATGCTGATTGCCTTATAGGATCCAACGATCTGCTCGACCGTATCCGGCCGGCCGAATGGCAGCAGCAGCCTTTCGTAGCTCACCTGTCTGCCTTGGCGATCGTAGACCGATGCGACCGAATATGTTGGCCGCTTTCCTGTGACGCAGGCGTGATAGGACTGGTATACCCGCTGGTAGCGCTTAGGTCCGATGGCATCGTCGAGGAAACGATTGATCCGGTCGAGGGGATCGACTGCCTCGCTGTCATAAACGGTGGTCAGGCGCGTGCCTTCATAAGTGATCAGGAAACGCGCAAGGTCTCCGCTCCCGATGACGTCGAACCGCATCAGGTCGGGCATCTCGTCCTGGATGTGTTCGGGCTGGAAATCCTCGGCGCGCGGAAGCGAGCCCGGCCGGGCGATTGCGCGCAGCCACACATTCAGCAGCTCGCGCTGCTTGACCGAACGGACGATGGAGGGATCGGCACTTCTGAAATTCATGGCGCGTCAGCCGAATTCGATGACGTCATGGGCCGGAATGCGTCCGGGCGCGCGGTGAAACAGATCGCGGTCGATGATCGCCCGCAGCTTCTGCGTCGGCAACTTCCGGTCGTCCCGCATGAGATTCTTGATTTCGAAACCGCCGTCCTCGCTGATGGTCTTGAGCGAAGCGATGATGTGGGTCACATCACCCCGGCCGGAATCGGAGAACGGCAGCAGCAGCCGTTCGTAGGCGACAATTCGTCCGTACATGTCGTCGACCATCGAGATGGTATAGACGGGAAGGGCGCGGGCGATGCACGCGTAATAGATGGGCATCACCTGAGGAGCGAGGCGGCTTCCGATATAGTCCTCGAGGAACTTGCCTTTGCCGGTATTGCCGTAGGCGTCGGACATCCGTGTGCCGTCGCTGGTGATCAGCAGCCGAGGCGGCTGCCGCGCAGCATCGACCGTGTAATAGACCAGATCGGGTGTTTCGTCGGCGATGCGCTCCGGCTTGTAATCGTTCTGGGATGGCGGACACTGGTGTTGGGCATAAAGCCGCAGCCAGGTGTTCAGCAGATCGCGCTGCTTGATCGATTTAACCACCTGTGCGCTGGCGCTCTCGAAATCCACAACTGCAATCCCAGACGATAGCGAATGCGAAATCATCGTTGGTGAGGGAAAAGATTCCATGAAAGGGGGAATTTGCATCGAAACAGCCTTAATGGCTGCTTTCGAACGCTGGCAACCGCGAAAGACGCGGTTGGCCGGGCGCATCCTGAGGGTCGACTAATGGCCAATCCGAAGCGGCCGTCTGACGCCGCTGAATGGTGCTTTGCACCTTGCGTAACCCGGTCCATTGGCGGCATATTCCGGGCGGAGGCGACCGGGTCCGGGGTGATTTCCAAGAGCACCTGAACGGGGTCTGGCGGTAACAGAACTTGGCCACCACGCTGGCACAGCGCGCGTAAGGCTGAGGGGGGAATTTTGATTGGCTGATGAGTTCATTCTTGAAACCCATGGATTGACCAAGGAATTCGCGGGTTTTGTCGCCGTTCGTGACGTTAATCTGCGTATTCGGCGTGGCAGTATCCATGCGCTGATCGGTCCGAACGGGGCCGGAAAAACCACGTGCTTTAACCTGCTGACCAAGTTCCTGAAGCCGTCGGCGGGGCAGATCCGCTATAACGGAAAGGACATCACCGCGCTCGCCCCGGCCGATGTTGCGCGCCTCGGGCTGGTGCGCTCGTTCCAGATTTCAGCGGTATTCCCGCATCTGACGGCGCTTGAGAACGTGCGCGTGGCGCTGCAGCGCCAGCACGGCCAATCCTTCGATTTCTGGCGCTCCAAATCGGTGCTCGACCGCTTCAACGATCGCGCGCATGAACTGCTGGACGATGTGGGCTTGAACGAGTTTGCAAAGACGCCGGCCGTCGAGATGCCGTACGGACGCAAGCGCGCGCTGGAGATCGCGACAACGCTGGCGCTCGATCCCGAAATGATGCTGCTCGACGAGCCGATGGCCGGCATGGGCCACGAGGACATCGACAAGATCGCTGCGCTCATCAAGCGCATTTCGGCGAAGTACACGATCCTGATGGTCGAACACAATCTGAGCGTGGTCGCTAATCTGTCGGACATCATCACGGTGCTGACGCGCGGGCATGTGCTCGCCGAAGGCAATTACGCCGATCTGACCAAGGACGAGCGCGTCAAGGAAGCTTATCTGGGGGCGGGTCATGGCTGATACGACGATCGCCGCACCCGGCGCTGCGAACGCCGGCAAGGCAGACGGCGCCGCGTTACTGTCGGTTGAAAATCTCGAAGCGTGGTACGGCGAATCCCATATCCTTCACGGCATCAATTTCAATGTCCGTGCCGGAGAAGTCGTCACGCTGCTCGGCCGCAACGGCGCCGGCAAGACGAGCACGCTCAAATCGGTGATGGGCATCATCGGCAAGCGCACCGGATCGATCCGCTTCGACAATCACGACATCTCGCATGCATCGTCGGATAAGATCGCGCGTCTCGGCGTTGCGTTCTGCCCCGAGGAGCGCGGCATTTTCGCAAGCCTCGATGTGCGCGAAAACCTGATGTTGCCGCCCAAGGTGCGCGACGGCGGCCTGTCGCTGGATCAGATCTTCACATTGTTTCCAAATCTCAAGGAGCGGTTGAGCAGCCAGGGCAGCAAGTTGTCCGGCGGCGAGCAGCAGATGCTGGCGATCGCGCGCATCCTGCGTACCGGCGCGCGCTTTCTGATGCTCGACGAACCGACCGAAGGTCTTGCGCCGGTCATCATCCAGCAGATCGGTCACACGATCGCGCGGCTCAAGTCCGAGGGATTTACGATTCTTCTGGTGGAGCAGAACTTCCGCTTCGCTTCGACCGTGGCCGACCGCTTCTATATCGTCGAGCATGGCAAGATCATCGATGGCTTCGCAAACTCTGAGTTGCAGGCCAACATGGAGAAACTCCACACGTATCTCGGAGTTTGAACAACGGCCCGAAGGGGCACAAGGAGGCAAGATGAAGAACAAAATGACAGCCCTTTTGCTGGGTACCGCGCTGGCATTCGGCGCCGCGAGCGGCGCTCTCGCGCAGGACAAGACCGCGAAGATCGGCGTTCTCACCGATCTGTCGGGTTTGTATGCCGACCTTGGCGGGCAGGGCTCCATCGTCGCCGCCGAGATGGCCGTCGAAGATTCCGGCATGAAGGCGAAAGGCTGGAAGATCGACGTCATCTCCGCCGATCATCAGAACAAACCCGATATCGCCACCGGCATCGCGCGCCGGTGGATCGACACCGACAAAGTCGACGTTCTGGCGGACGTGCTGAACTCGGGCGTGGCGCTCGCGGTCAGCAATGTCGCAAAGGAGAAGAACAGCATCCTCCTCGACTCCGGCGCCGGTTCCTCGGAACTCACCAACTCGCAATGCACGCCGAACACCATTCACTACACGTACGATACCTACATGCTGGCCCACAGCACCGGGCAGGCGATGGTGAAGGCAGGCGGCGATAGCTGGTTCTTCATCACGGCGGACTACGCTTTCGGCCATGCGCTCGAGAACGATACAAGCGCGGTCGTCAAGGCTAACGGCGGCAAGGTGCTCGGTGACGTCAAGGTGCCGCTGAATACGGCAGACTTCTCCTCCTACTTGCTCCAGGCCCAGGCGTCGAAGGCCAAGGTGATCGGTCTTGCCAATGCTGGCGGCGATACGACAAACTCGATCAAGC
>JAFEFK010000409.1 GCA_018240625.1 Pseudomonadota bacterium | reverse complement strand
GTTCAACCAGAAGGATTGTCAGTCCGGCGGCATGCAGCTTATCGATGATTTCGAAAATGTACTGCACAAAGAGCGGCGAAAGACCGAGCGACGGCTCGTCAAGCATCAACAGGCGCGCCTCCGCCATCAACGCCCGGCCGATCGCCAGCATCTGCTGCTCACCACCCGAGAGCGTGCCGGCATTTTGCGATAGCCGTTCCTGCAGTCGGGGAAATAGCTCAAGGACACGCTCCATCTGACGCGACCGGCCCGCGCGAGCGCGCCGGTTGATGCCACCGAGCAGAAGATTTTCCCGCACGCTCATTTCCGGAAACACCAGGCGCCCTTCCGGCACCTGCACGATGCCGAGTTCGACGCGCTTCTGCGGGCTCACGGCCGTGATGTCCTGCCCCTCGAACAAGATACGCCCGGACATCGGCGCATACATGGCAGAGAGACTGTTGATCAGCGTCGTCTTGCCGGCATTGTTGGCGCCGAGCAATCCTACAACCTCTCCGGCTGCGAGCCGTAGCGAAACATCGTGCAAGACCGGAACGCCGCCATACCCCGTGACGAGATGCTCTATCTCAAGCATCAAGATGCTCCCCGAAATAGGCATCGATCACCCGCTGATCCCTTACGATCTCAACCGGCGCCGCTTCAGCGATTTTCTCCCCGAAATTGATCACGACCATGCGCGTTGCAAGCTGCATGATCACCGGCATGACATGCTCGACCATCACGATCGTCACGCCCTGGCCGTTGAGTTCACGAACAACGGCGATCGGCTTATCGGTTTCGGCCATCGTCAACCCTGCCATCACCTCGTCGAGCAGAATGCAGCGTGGGTCGGTCGCGAGACATTTGGCGAGTTCCAGCAGTTTCTTGTCCTGGAGCGAGAGCGTCAGCGGTGTCAGACGCTCTTTACCGGCAAGACCGACGCGTCCCAGCATATGGGCCGCATAGTCGATTGCCTCCCGGATCGGGCGCCGCGTCAAAGCCGCAGTTGTCACCACGTCAAGCGTGGTCATGTCGGCGAACGTCTGCACAATCTGGAAACTTCGAATAAGCCCTCTCCGCACCAACCGATCCGGCGAGATCCCGACGATGCTGACGTCGTCGAAACGCACGTCACCGCTGCTAGGCGGTGCGAAGCCCGAGATAACACTGAACAGCGTGGTCTTGCCTGCGCCGTTCGGGCCGATGATCCCAAGGATCTCGCCCTGAGCGACGGAAAAACTGACGTCGTTCAGGGCAACAAGGCCGCCGAACCGCTTGGTAACTTGTTTGACCTCAAGCAAAGCCACAGACGATGCTCATACCCGCGGGCGCGGGGTTGTCTGTGCGAATTCTTTCGGGAAAATCACCTGCTGCTCCTGTTCAGGTGTCCACTGGATGAACATGGCACTCCCGTCTTTCAACAACCGATCGTCCGCAAATTGCAACCCCTTTGGCTTCGCCACGTAGAGGTTAGGATCGCCGAACGGAATGTTGATCTTCTTGAATGCGTCAAGCAGCGCGTCACTTTCGAGCGAAGCAGAGTTCTCGAGCGCCTGCTGCAACACCCTGCCTGCCTGCGCATATTGAATAGCACCTTGTCCAATACGACTCAATTTGGCGATGTCACGCAATTCCGTGATGATCTTTTGCATCGAATCAATCTTGGCGCCGGGGCTGAAGCCGGTCATGCCGAAGAGATTCTTGGTCAGAACCGCTTTGCCGATTTCGGGACCGAGATCCTTCCACAGCGAAAGATCGGAATAGCCACCGGTGCCCCCGCAGAAGATACTGCCGTGGTAATTAAGGTTGTAGCGGGCCTGGTGAAGCAGGATGCCATCGCGCGGCGTAACGAGCCCAACGACAACGTCGGGCTTGAGCGAACGAATGCGGATCATTGCCGATGTCTGATCTTGCGCACGCATGTCGAGCGGCGCCTCTCCAATGACTTCGACACCGCTGGCCTTGAGCTTGTCGATCAAGAACTTATTGACCTGCTGACCAGCCTCGTAATTCGAATAGCCCATCACCGCCGTCTTGATGTTGAACTTTTCTGCGTCACGCAAAAATATGACGAAGTCGTGCATCGTCTGCGCATAGCCACGATCGTAGGGGTAACCCAGTGTGAACATGTAGTTCGAGTGCGAGCCACCTGCCCAAACCGAAAGAGTCGGCACTTTCCGTTAGTCAAGT
>JAFEFK010000408.1 GCA_018240625.1 Pseudomonadota bacterium | reverse complement strand
GGCAGGTCAGCGTCGACGGCACCAAAACCTATTTCGACACCAACGTCAGCGCGCACCATCACTTCTATCTCGAGAACAATCACGAGCTGGTCGACATCCCGGATCCGCACCTGATGTTGCAGAAGATGCCGGACGTGCCGGAAGGGTACGAAATCAGCCGCATCGACATGGTCGTGCGGCTTCGCAAGAAGCGCTGATCTTCTTTTCTATGATTTAAGCCGTCATCCTGGTGCTCGCCGTTTTTGGCGAGCCTCGAAGGGTGTCCGCACATTGCCGTCCTTCGAGGCCGTCGCAAGGGCGACGGCGCCTCAGGATGACGTAAGCGCTTTAGCTCAATCGACCTTTTCGTCGGCGTAAACGCCCCACAGCCGCTGCTGCTGGATCCAGCCGTCAAAACCATTTCCCGAGACGTGGCACCATCCGGCGGCACAATGCTTGACCTGCGCCACGACGCCTGCTTGCAGGCGGGCGGCCACTGCGCTCTCGGCATTGGCGCTGTCATACAGCGGCGTGAATTCGTCCTTGGTCTTCATTGTGACGACCGCGGTACGGCGGCCGGACAGCAGCGAATGGTAGACCCAGCCCTCGGCACCCTCGGAATCGCGGATACGGCGCCAGTTCTCGAATTCGGCGGTGATTTCGACGGGTAATCCGGCCTTGGTGTAGACCCATGCGACGTCGTTATCTTTGGTCGGACCGGCACGGACATTCACGTGGTCGGATTTCAGGCTCACATAACGCGGGATCGGCAGTCCGCTCGTCGAGAGCGCGGAGTCCTTGGCGTTGGCCGCACCGGCTATCCCAAAAACGCTCAACATCGCACCTGCGAACATCATGGAAGCGAAAAGTTGTCTGAGCGCCATCAACCCGTCCCCTGCGGAGATCCCCACCACGTCGCCTGATCCGGCCGGTCGTCTTCCCGGCCCGGGGTTCTTGTCTTGGCACGGCCTTCTGCTAGAGAGGACCAAACACAAGATGTCCGGGAAAGCCCGGAAAGCTCCGCAGAAGTGTGAGGAACCCAGGAACCGAGGAGAGACAGACGCTGAGATTTGCAGGCAGCGGCAGTTTCGAACAAGCGGGTTAACGCGGACTGAACGGTCAGTCCCGCTGAACCTAAATTCCCTGAGCTGTGCGGCCCTTCGGACATCGAGTACCCGCTTTCCGAACTTCGTGAATGGATCGCGGCGATCTCTTGCACGACTTCGCAAAGCAAAGGGAACTAGCAAGTTTATGATTTTTGTACCGCTTTTCGATTTGAAGCTCCTGAGGCGGACTTGCGGCCTCAGGTGCAGGAACTTCAAATCGGCGGTACGAGTCGAGAGAGCGAGACATGTCGGTTAAGAAAAAGCCTCTGGTTGTCGTCACGCGTAAGCTGCCGGACTCGATCGAGACCCGCATGCGCGAACTGTTCGACGCGCGGCTCAATCTCGACGATCAGCCGATGACCCCGGAACAGTTGATGGAAGCTGTCCGCACGGCGGACATCCTCGTTCCGACGGTGACCGACGAATTGACCGAAAATGTACTGAACCAGCCGGACTGCAAGCTGAAGCTGATCGCCAATTTCGGCAACGGCGTCGACAATATCGATGTCGCGGCTGCGCATACACGCGGCATCACCGTGACCAACACGCCGAAGGTTCTGACCGAAGACACCGCGGACATGACCATGGGGCTTATCCTGGCGGTGCCGCGCCGGCTGATCGAAGGCGCCGCGGTTCTGACCACCGGCGGCGACTGGCCGGGCTGGTCGCCGACCTGGATGCTGGGCAAGCGGCTCGGCGGCAAGCGGCTCGGCATCATCGGCATGGGCCGCATCGGCCAGGCGGTCGCGCGCCGCGCCCGCGCCTTCGGGCTGCAGATTCACTATCACAATCGCAAGCCGGTGGCGCCGCGCATCGCCGAAGAACTCGGCGCGACCTACTGGGATTCGCTCGACCAGATGCTCGCGCGCATGGACATCATCTCGGTGAACTGCCCGCATACGCCCGCGACGTTTCATCTGCTGTCGGCGCGCCGCCTGAAGCTGATCCGCAAGGAAGCCTATATCGTCAACACTGCGCGCGGCACCGTCATCGACGAAGACACGATGACCAAGCTGATCGAAGCCGGCGAGATCGCAGGCGCAGGTCTCGACGTGTTCGAGCACGAGCCTGCGGTCAATCCAAAGCTCGTGCGGCTAGCGAAGGCTGGCAAAGTGGTGCTGCTGCCGCACATGGGCTCGGCGACCATCGAAGGCCGCGTCGAGATGGGCGAAAAGGTCATCATCAACATCCGGACGTTCCTCGACGGCCACAAGCCGCCGGATCGCGTGCTGCCGAGCATGCTGTGATCATGTTCACGGGGTTATCCGCGAGCCAGCACGTCGTTCAGGTTTGCCTCTTCCTGTTCGCAGCGATCGCGCTGTTCGGCGGTGCACTGCAGATGTCGCTCGGTCAGCCGCAGACGACGCCGCGCCTCGACAACGTGCATCGCTTCATGGCCGGCATCTATTTCGGCTGCGGCCTGATCTGCCTGTGGGCGGCACTCACGATCCACGACCAGCACGTATTGGTGTTCCTGATCGCATTCAGCGTATTTATCGCCGGATGCGGACGGCTGCTGTCGATGAGCAAGGTCGGCCTTCCCGAGCCGCGCAAGGTCTGGCTCGGCTACCTCGTGCCGGAATTGCTGGTGCCGTGCATCATGGTCGTTGCACAGATCGCTGGCGGCAACGCGTAACCGGCGGCATTTGCTAGCGATACGCACGCAAATCCATGATCGTCGGCGTGTCGCCATTCAGCGGATTTGACGGGTCGCGCTTGTAGCGCAGCGTCTCGAACCGCATCGCGCGCGCGTCCACCATCAGCAGGCGTCCGACGAGACCTTCGCCGAAACCGACGATCTCTCTGATGACCTCCAGCGCCGTCATCGAACCGAGTACGCCGGCCAGCGCGCCGAGGATGCCGGCTTCCTGACACGTCGGCACGGTGCCGTCCGGCGGCGGCTCCGGAAACAGGCAGCGATAGGTCGGGTTGAATTCGCCGTCGGCATTTTTTTCATGGGCGCGGATCGTCGTCAGCGATCCGTCGAACACGCCGAGCGCGCCAGTCACCAGCGGCTTGTTCGCGAGATAGCAGGCGTCCGACACCAGATAGCGCGTGCGGAAATTATCGGAGCCGTCGGCGACGAGATCGTAGTCGCCGATCAGCG
This sequence comes from Pseudomonadota bacterium, assembly GCA_018240625.1. Taxonomy (GTDB): domain Bacteria; phylum Pseudomonadota; class Alphaproteobacteria; order Rhizobiales; family Xanthobacteraceae; genus Nitrobacter. Next base: position 6,215 of record JAFEFK010000408.1, on the reverse strand, counting down.
CCATCGCATTGCCGGCATCGATCCGGAAGCCGTGCGTCTGCATCTTCACGTGCGGATTGAGCGCCCGGATTTTATCCGCGGCGCTCTCGACCTTGGGATGGCCGATATCGGTCGTGGCATGAATGATCTGGCGTTGCAGATTTGACAACGAGACCGTGTCGTCGTCGACGACGCCGAGCGTGCCTACACCGGCGGCGGCGAGATACATCAGCGCCGGTGCCCCAAGGCCCCCAGCCCCGATCACCAGCACCCGCGCGTTGCGCAACGCGTTCTGACCGGGCCCGCCGACCTCACGCATCACGATATGGCGGGCGTAGCGTTCAAGTTCGTCGGCGCTCAGCATCGCACGGCCATTCCTTGTAAAGGGACATGATGACTTTGCCGTAGCGGAAACGCTCTCCCTCTCCCATGGGGAGAGGGTCGGGGTGAGGGGGTACGCCGTATCGTTAGATCGTACGCCCTCACCCGGATCGCAAATGCGATCCGACCTCTCCCCACGGGAGAGGTGCCCGAACTCGAACGTAGCAATCCCATATTCATGGGTAACCCCTCGCACGCACTACCGTGGATGTTGGCCAAGTCTTCTTGAACCGCAGCGCCGTTGTCGCCGACAAAGCATTTGTGCTTAGTTGCGGCCACTTCAAGCAAGACGGGATTTGTCATGAGATCGATGATCGCCGCAACATTGATGATTGCGACCATCCCGTTCCTGGCTCAGGCGCAGACGCCCGGAACCGGCGTTTTGACGAGCCTCAAGCCGAAGCCGGTCACAACCACGCCCATCCGGCCCGCGCTGCAATCCCCCGCCGATACCGCCAAAGCCATGACGCAGGCGGAGCGGCAGGCACTGCAGTCCGATTTGGCTTGGACCGGCCACTACAACGGCAACATCAACGGCGAGGTCAGCGACCGCCTGATCGCGGCGATCAAGGCGTTCCAGAAAGATCGAGGCGGCAAGCAGACCGGCGTGCTCAACCCGCAGGAGCGCGGCGTGCTGGCGGCAGCCTCGCGCAAATCGCAAGCCAACGTCGGCTGGAAGACCGTCACGGATGCCGGGACCGGGGTTCGGCTTGGGCTGCCCGCAAAACTGGTGCCGCAACAATCAACCGATGCCAATGGCGCCAAATGGAGCTCCGCCACCGGCACCATCCAGATCCTGCTGACGCGCCGCAAGGAGGCCAATCTCACGACCGCCAGACTCGCCGACTACGAACGGAAGGAGCCCGCCGACCGCAAGATCGAATACAGCGCCGTCAAACCGGATTTCTTCGTGCTCTCGGGCACGCAAGGTCTGAAGAAGTTCTACGTTCGCGGCCAGTTCCGCGGCAGCGACGCGCGCATGCTGACCATCCTCTACGATCAGGCCACGGGAGGCACTATGGAGCCGGTGGTGATCGCGATGTCGAGTGCGTTCAACCCGTTTCCGGCGGATGGCGGTCCGCCACCGCGCAAACTGGTAGAATATGGAACGGGCGTCATCGTCAGTGACGATGGCGCGATCATCACCGATCGCAACGTCGTCGACGGCTGCCAGTCGACCGTCGTCGCCGGCCACGGCAATGCCGACAAGATCGCCGACGATAAAGATCACGGTCTCGCTTTGCTGCGCATCTACGGCGCTCGCGGCTTGAAGCCGATCGGACTCGGCGGCCGCACGGCGACCGGCAGTCTCGACCTGATCGGCATTGCCGATCCGCAAAATCAGGGCGGCGGGTCTGCGGTAAGCCGCGTCAAGACATCGATCACGCAGGCCGGCAGCGGCGGCGAATTCGCATTGTCGCCCGCGCCCGCGATCGGCTTTTCAGGCGCGGCGGCGCTCGATGCGGACGGAAAATTCGCAGGTGTCGCGCTGCTCAAACCGGTTGTCGTTGCCGGCCCCTCCAGTTCAGCGCCGGCAGCACAGGCCGTGCTCGCGCCCGCCGACGCCGTGCAGGCGTTTCTGAAAGCCAAGGAGGTGACGCCCGCGACCGCAACGTCCGACGCAAAAGCATCCGTCGTGCGCGTGATCTGCGTGCGGAAATAAGCTCCTGCCCTATTTCGGCACGCGGCCTTTCACGGCATTGGCCCACGCGCCATAGGTGACACGACCCGCGCTGTCTTCCGGCAAGCTCTCGCGGACACGCGCTTTCACCTGCGCGAGATCGTCGGGCGCTAGCGACGCGAGTGCAGGCCCCATCGTCGGCGCCAGCGTCGCGCTCTCCCACACATCCTCGAAGCTCGAGAACGTGCGCTGCACCTTTATTCGGTGCGTTTCGACTTCGGTCATCCCGGCGTCGGTCCACAGCGCCTGCAGTGCCTCCATCCGTGAGGCAGCAACACTGGGCGGGCGAGCAGGGTTGAGGCCGATCGCGCGCAATTCAGTGAGAATCGGCCGCAGCGGAAATCCACCGCCTTCCATGTCCCAGGCATAGGCCGTTACGGTCCCCCCGGGAGCAACCACACGCACCATCTCCGCGACGCCTTTCGCCGGATCGGGAACGAAGAAAATCACCAGTGCCATCACCGCAACGTCAAACGCGCGAGCTGGGAACGGCAGCGCCGTCGCATGGCCCACCCGGAATTCCGCCGATCCCAGCCCGCCGCGCGTCCGTGCGAATGCAAGTTGTCCTTCGGACGGGTCCACGCCCTGAATCTCCGCGGGTGCGCACCGCCGGGCAATCAGTTCTGTAAACGCGCCGTTGCCACAACCGATGTCGATCCATTTCAGATTTTGATCCGGCTTCAGCCAGTCGAGAAAGATTTCGCCCGCAAGCCTGCTCCAGATCCCCATCATCCGTTCGTAACCAGCGCCGTCGTTAAAGCGGATTTCCTGTTCGGCCATTTTATCGACTCCTCTTTCATCCCAACCGCGACTGGGTGAACGAATCCACAAGCTCCGGCGCAAACCTCACTTCTGACAGCTCGGGCACCAGAACGTCGATCTGCCGTTCTGGGTGAAGCGCTTCACCGTGCCCTTGCATTTCGGCGTCTGGCACTTCTCGCCCTCGCGGTCGTAGACCTGAAAGGAATGCTGGAAGTAGCCGAGCTCGCCTGAGGTCTGACGATGATCGCGCAGCGACGAGCCGCCGGCCTTGATCGCCTGATTGAGCACGTCATGAATTGCACCGACCAGCCGTTTGGCATGATCGGTCTGCTCGCCTTTTTTTGTCGCCAGCGTCGCGGCGAGACGGCGCGGCGACAGATGCGAGCGAAATAGCGCCTCGCAGACATAGATATTGCCGAGCCCTGCCACCACGCGCTGATCGAGCAGCGCGGCCTTCAGGCTGGTCTTCTTGTTCCAGCACGCGCGCGCCAGCATCGCCGCATCGAATTCGTTGCCGAGCGGTTCGGGACCGAGGCCTTTCAGGAGCGGCTCGCCATCGAGCGCCTTGCGGGCGATGACCTTCATGTAGCCGAACCGGCGCGGATCGTTGAACACCACCGCGGCACCCGACGACATCTGAAACATCACATGATCGTGGGCGCGATCCTCGTTGCGCGGGTAAAGAAAATCGCCGGGCGTGGTACTGCCTGCCGCCTCGATCACGCGAAACGAGCCGGACATGCCCAGGTGCATCAGCAGCACGTCGCCGGACGCGAGGTCCGCCATCAGGTACTTTGCCCGCCGCCCCAGCCCGGTCACGATCTGGCCTTCGAGGCGGGCGACAAAGTCGTTCTGGAACGGAAACCGCAGATCCTTGCGCCGGGTCTCGGCGCGGAGGATTTTCGACCCCTCCATGGCCGGCTGCAGGCCGCGGCGGACGGTCTCAACTTCGGGTAATTCGGGCATAGGACGCATTCACCTTGAGGGACTGACGTGATAGCGCCATTGCCGTGGGCGCGCTATGGTCGGCGCAAGCCTGAGTTAAGTCAGTAGCGGGATTTTGAGTATGGATCGTCAGGGCGAAACCACGCATTTCGGCTACAGGGACGTCCCTGTGGACGACAAGCAGACGCTGGTGAACGGCGTGTTCCACAGCGTGGCTTCGCGCTACGACCTGATGAACGATCTGATGTCGGGCGGCCTGCATCGCGTCTGGAAGGACGTGATGATCACCGCCCTGAACCCGCCCCGCGCCGATACCCCGTTCGCGCTGCTCGACGTCGCCGGTGGCACCGGCGATATCGCCTTCCGCGCCGCCAAGGCGGCGGGCCATGGATTCCAGGCCACCGTCTGCGACATCAACTCCGACATGCTGGCCGTCGGCCGCGAACGCGCTGAAAAGGCCCATCTCGATCATCAGGTATCGTTTGTCGAGGGCAATGCCGAAGCGCTGGCATTTCCGGATCGCAGCTTCGACGCCTACACCATTGCGTTCGGCATCCGCAACGTGCCGCGCATCGATCAAGCCTTGCGCGAAGCTTATCGCGTGCTGAAACCAGGCAGCCGTTTTCTCTGTCTGGAATTTTCGACCGTCGACATGCCTGGCCTCGACAAGATCTATGACCTGTTCTCGTTCAAGGTGATCCCGCCGCTCGGCCGCGCGATCACCGGAGACGCCGATTCCTATCAATATCTCGTCGAGTCGATCCGCAAATTTCCAAAGCCGAACGCCTTCGCCGAGATGATTCGTGACGCCGGTTTTGCACGCGTCAGCCATCAGATCCTCTCCGGCGGCATCGTCGCCCTGCATTCGGGCTGGCGTTTGTGATTTCTGCATTAACTCATATTACGCGCCTCACCCGCGCCGCGTTCGTGTTCGCGCGCGAAGGGGTGTTCGGCGTGGTCGATCCCTCACTGGTGCCGCCACCCGGACAACTCGCGCTACGTCTCGCGCGTTTGATCGAACGTCCCGGCGCGAAATCCGGTCCGCGATTGTCCCGCGCGCTGACGCGGCTCGGGCCAGCCTATCTCAAGCTCGGACAGTTTCTCGCCACACGTCCCGATGTCGTCGGCGTCGGCATGGCGCGCGACCTGGAAAGTTTACAGGACCGGCTGCCGCCGTTTTCGCAAAGTGAAGCCGAGGCCGTCGTCGCAGCGTCGCTGGAACGGCCTGTGGCACAGGCCTTTGCGAGCTTCGGTCCTTCGGTGGCCGCGGCGTCCATTGCGCAGGTGCATCGCGGGGAGGTTGAAAAAGACGGCGTCCGCAAAGCCGTTGCAGTCAAGGTGCTGCGGCCCAACGTGGCCAGCCGCTTCCGCCGCGATCTCGCCGATTTCTTCTTCGTCGCCAACAAGGCTGAGGCCCATTCCGCGGAAGCGCGGCGGCTGCGCCTGATCGAGATCATCAATACGATGTCGCGTTCGGTCGCGATGGAAATGGATCTGCGGCTGGAAGCCGCCGCGCTGTCGGAGATGGCGGAGAACACCCGCGACGATCCGGATTTTCGCGTCCCCATCGTCGACTGGGATCGCACCACCCACAACGTGCTGACGATGGAGTGGATCGACGGCATCGCGCTGAACGATCACGCGCGTCTCGCGCAAGCGCATGTCGACCTGCCCGATCTCGGCCGCAAGGTGATCCAAAGTTTTCTGCGTCACGCGCTGCGTGACGGTTTCTTCCATGCCGACATGCATCCCGGCAACCTGTTCCTCGACGACACCGGTCGGCTGGTCGCGGTCGATTTCGGCATCATGGGCCGGCTCGGCATGAAGGAGCGGCGCTTCCTCGCGGAAATCCTGCTCGGCTTCATCACGCGCGATTATCGCCGCGTCGCCGAAGTGCACTTCGAGGCCGGCTACGTGCCGCGGCATCATTCGGTCGAGAATTTCGCGCAAGCCATCCGCGCCATCGGCGAGCCGATCCACAATCGCACCGCCGAAGAAATCTCGATGGCGAAACTGCTGACCTTGCTGCTCGAGGTCACCGGTCTGTTCGACATGCAGACGCGCCCCGAACTGATCCTGCTGCAGAAGACCATGGTGGTGGTCGAAGGCGTCGCCCGCAGCTTCGACCCCAAACTCGACATCTGGACCGTTGCCGATCCCGTGGTCCGCGAATGGATCACGCAGAACCTCGGTCCGCTCGGGCGCATGCAAGGCGCGATGGCCGGCGCCGGCGAACTTGGCCGGGTGCTGAGCGGGTTGCCGGCGCTCGCCTCGCGCACGGTCGCTCTGATCGAGCAGCTCGAGACCATGGCCCGCGAAGGACTGACGCTGGGGCCCGACACCATCGCGGAGATCAAGCGGGCCGAGGCCCGCAGCCAGCGCTGGAGCATTCTGGCGCTCTGGGTGATCGCTTTGTCGCTGGTCGCCCTGCTGTGGGCCCACTGAATGATTGCAATGCAATCATAAT
>JAFEFK010000407.1 GCA_018240625.1 Pseudomonadota bacterium | reverse complement strand
CGGACGCGGGGACCCATAACCTCTGACATTTGTGGTATCGCGAGACAGTCGCTCCATTGCAGGTTTGCGGCGTAGGCTGTGCCTCAATGGCGGCGATACGGCGTATAGGTCCCCGCGTTCGCGGGGACGACGGCCGGAAATGCCTTACGCCGCCTTGGTCTTCTTCGCGTCCTGAAGCGCGCGCCAGACGCGTTCCGGCGTCAGCGGCATATCGAGATGCGTGACCCCTTGCTCCGAAAGCGCGTCGATGACCGCGTTGACCACCGTCGAGAGACTGCCGGCGCAACCGGCCTCGCCGCAGCCCTTGGTGCCCAGCGGATTCGATTTCGCGGGCGAGGGGTGATCGCCAACCGCCATCGGTGGCGCATCCTCCGCGCGCGGCATGGCGTAGTCCATGAACGAACCGGTAATCGGCTGGCCGCTGGAGTCGTAGCTGACCTTTTCCATCAAGGCCTGACCGATGCCCTGCACGACGCCGCCGTGCAATTGCCCCGCGACGATCATCGGATTGACGACGGTGCCAAAATCGTTGACGCCGGTGTAGCGCACGATCTGCACCACCCCGGTATCGGGATCGATTTCGACTTCCGCGACGTGACAGCCGTTCGGGAAGGTCGACGGCACCGGCTCGGTGGTGTGGTCGACGTCCAGCGAGGAGGGCACGCCCTCCGGCATCTTGGTATCGCGCAGTCTTTCGGCGAGATCCATGATGTTGATGCTGCGGTCGGTGCCGGCGATGGTGAACCGCCCGCCCGAAAATTCGATGTCGGCTTCGGCGGCCTCGAGCAGATGCGCGGCCGCGGCCTTGCCCTTGGCGATGACAAGCGCCGAGGATTCCACGATCGCCATGCCGGTCGCGGTGATCGAGCGCGATCCGCCGGTGCCGTTGCCGGCGTGAACGATGTCGCTGTCGCCCTGTTCGAGCTTGAATTTCTCAAAGGGGACGCCGAGCTGGTCGGACATCACCTGCGCGAACGGCGTGGCGTGCCCCTGGCCGTAATCGAGCGTGCCGGTAATCAGCTTCACCGAGCCGTCGGCCTCGAACACGATCTTGCCGAGTTCGGCGCCGGGAGGAGCGGTGACCTCGAGATAGGAGCCGACGGCAATACCGCGCAGCTTGCCGCGCTTGCGGCTTTCCTTCTTGCGCTTGGCGAAGCCCGCGTGATCGGAGATTTCCAAGGCCTTGTTGAAGACGCCCTGGAAGTCGCCGCTGTCGTAGGTGACGCCGGAGGCCGCGGCGAACGGCATCTGCGACGACTTGATGAAGTTGCGCTTGCGTAGCGTCAGCCGGTCGATGCCCATCTCGTCTGCAGCGCGGTCGATCAGCCGCTCCATGTAGTAGTTGGCTTCGGGACGGCCGGCGCCGCGATAGGCGCCCATCAGGGTCGTGTTGGTCAGGACGCACTTGATGTCGACGCTGAGCAGCGGCGTGCGGTAGACGCTTGCGAGGTTCTTGCCGGTGTTGAGCGAGAGCGGGCTCGGCGCGACGCCGGTGATATAGGCGCCGAGATTGCCGTAGCCGTTGAGGCGAACTGCGAGAAACCTGCCCTCGGCATCGAGCGCGAGCTCGGCGTGGATCTGCTGCGCGCGTCCATGACTGTCGGACAAAAAGCTGGTGGATCGCTCGTCGGTCCATTTGACCGGTTTGCCCAGCACCTTCGCGGCATACAGGATGCACATGTATTCAGGGTAGTTGATGTTTTTCATGCCGAAGGAGCCGCCGACATTGGCGGTGAGGATGCGCACCTTCTCGTTCGGCAGCTTCATGTTCTTGGCGAGGTTGGCGCGGTTGCCCGCGACGCCCTGGGTCGGCACCTGGATCGTGAACCGTTCGGTTGCCTTGTCATAGGCGGCAAGCGCCGTGCGCGGCTCCATCGGCACCACCGCAACGCGGGTGTTGGTGATGTCGAGTTTTGTCACATGCGCCGCACTCTTGAAGGCGGCCTCGATCGCGGCGGTGTCGCCGAAGTGATAGTCCAGCGCCACATTGTTGGGGATGTGATCGTAGAGCTGCGGCGCGCCGGGCTTGGTGGCTTCCACGGCGTCGGTGACGGCGGGCAGTTCCTCGATATCCAACACCACGGCTTCGCCGGCGTCGCGCGCCTGCGCGAGCGTCTGCGCAACGACGAAAGCCACGGGATCGCCGACGTAACGCACCTTGTCGGTCATCAGCGGCATGCGGTTGGTCTGGTACAGCGGAGAGCCGTCGCGGTTCTTCAGCGGCAGGCCGCAGGTGAATGGACTGTAATCGGCCGCCGCAAGCTCCTTGCCGGTCCAGACGCCGAGCACGCCGGGCATTTTGCGGGCCGCGGCGATGTCGATGCTCTTGATCACGCCGTGCGCGCGGCTGCTGCGAACGATCCACGCATAGAGCTGGCCCGGAAGGCTGAAATCGTCGGTGTACTTGCCTTTGCCGCGCACCAGCGTGTCGTCTTCCTTGCGGCGAACCGGCTGCCCGACCCCGAATTTTTGCAGTGCAATAGCGTTATCGAGCGAATTGCGGGAGGTGTGATCTTGCATGTGAAATCCATCAAAAAAGCAGGTTTTCGACCGGTTTCGCGAAAGCCGTCCCTCAGATAGAGCAGCGAGAGCAGAACGACAACGGATGATTGGACATGGGGGCTTGTGAGCAGCGGTTGCGCTCG
>JAFEFK010000406.1 GCA_018240625.1 Pseudomonadota bacterium | reverse complement strand
GTCGGGCAAGCTCACGCGCGGAGCCTCCGACAGCCAGAACGTATCGTAGCGGTCGAGAAACATCCCGAACACGGCGGGGCCGCCAATGATGGCCGCCGTTCCGCCCCGAACGCCGATGCGCGCGCAAGCGTCTTCAAACGCGGCGCCAGCCGGATTCCACAGGATGGCCTTGGGGTTCTCGGGATGGGGCGCCACATCCCTGACGCGCTGGGTTACCCAGATCCTCTTGCGCCGCGCGGAGTTGGGCTGATCCTCGAACGAATTGCGGCCGTGTACGATCACATCCGCGCGGTCCAGACCCGCGGTGAAGAACGCGTGATCGCCTTCGAACTTTAGCACGTCCGGCATCACGTGACTGGCGTCGGCAAGCATTCCGTTCGCCGAAACGATGACATAACCGTCGATACGAAGCATCAAGCGTCCTGAACTCTCACGCGCACTATTCCGAAATCGTCTGGACGACGCTGTTGACGGGTCGGGAGCTCACGGTCGGCAGCTTGGTGTCCTTCTTCAACTCCTCGTCATACTGCGCAAGTGTCTCAACCGGTGCCTTCGCTTTCATCTGGACCACCTTGTAGCCGCCGGCCTTCAGTCTGCGCAGGACTTCCGGTAGCGCCTCGGCGGTATGCTTCTGAAAGTCGTGCATCAGAATGATGCCCTTACCGACCTTGTCGAGCTTCTTGAAAATGTTCGTTACGACCTGGTCGGACTTGCGCGTCTTGAAATCAAAGGAGTCGACGTCGCAGGAGAATATCGCGATGTTGCGTTCGCCGAGATACGTGACCATCTCCGGCGGATGCTGAAGAGCGGGGAAACGAAAGAACGGCGACGGAGATGCCTCGAGAGCCCATTTTACGGCACTGAAACCTTTCTCGATCTCGTCTTTCCGTTGTGCTTCGGTCAGCTTTTTGTTGTTGAGATTGGCATGTGACCACGTGTGCGCGCCGATCGTGTGTCCGGCGGCGGCGACCTGTCGCAGGATCTCCGGGTGATAGGTCGCATGCTTACCGATCGAGAAGAATATTCCTGTGGTGCATTGATCGGCGAGAGCCTTCAGTACGGCAGGCGTGTTGCCGGGCCAGGGACCGTCGTCGAACGTCAGGACGACTTCCTTGTCCTTGAGAAAATCAAGTTGTTTGAAATGCTCGAAACCGAATCCCGGACCACCGGTGGTATCGATCTGCACAACCCGTGAAACGCCGAGCGCGTCAGGACTGTTGTTGCAGGCCACCTTGGGGCCGGCGGGCGGTAGTGCCGGCTTTGGAGCGGGCGCAGGAGCAGGGGTGGCTTGCGGTGCCGCTTTCGGAGCCGCGGCTTGCGGCCACGCTGAGGTGGTCGCACAAAACGAAACCGCGCCTGCAAAGATCAACCCCGCCGCGATGCGCATGCTGTTTCCCTCGCAACATATCGCGCGGTTGCGTTTAATTTGATTCCGCGCTTCGGAGTGCGCAGCGTAACTGGACGCGCGCCTCTACGGCAACGACTTATCCCCAGGGAACATGGCGAATCCGCCGCTCGAGCGATTCGGCTGTCGCAGAGAAAAGCGACGTAAATCTAGCGCAGCGTGACGATGAAGTCGGTGCCTTCGCCGGTTTCGCCGCCGGCAATGCCCTGATCGGAGACGACAATAGACCCACCGGATGAAAGCGACTCCGCAATTTTCGTCAGGACGTCTTCGGGAACGACGATGCGGTTGAGCGCGTCGGCGGCATCGTCCGGCACGGGAGGCAGCTTCGGTTCTACCCGCGCCGTCACTGTGTGACGGTGGGATGACTTACCACGGGCGGAAACGTGCTCCGTGGGATGCGTCGCCGGGAGTGAAATCACCGACCAATGGAAATTGTTCTTGTTGTCCTTGTCGGCGTGGACGGTGAAGACGTGCGTTCCCAGTGGCCGTTCGCTGGCGGTGATGGTGACGGGCGCGTCGAATAGCGGTGTAAAGTTCTGCCGCACGTAAATCTTGCTGTCCCTGCGGCTGATAAATACCGCGAGCGGGCGGCCGCTGCGTTTTGGCGCAGGTGCCGCCACAGGTTCGGATATCGCGCCGCTGTTCTGGATGGCAGGCAATTTCAATTGGTTCTTTGCCGCTGCAATGTCATCCGCAGCAGACGCGCTGGCGACCTCGGCCTGGATGACGTCGGGCGCAGCAAGGGATTCTGGTTTGTCCCGCACTGGTTCGGCCGGTTTGCTTTCCATCCCGATCGCCCTTCGAAGCTGCGGCGCGTCGGTCGCGACAGCCATATTGGTAACGGGGAGCGTTGCGGCGGCGGTTGCTGTCGTTGTGGAATCGGTTGCGCTGGACGGAACGGTCAGTGGCGGCATCGCGCCGCTGGCATCGGCGGTATGGATTCCACTTGCGCTTGCCACACCTGCGACCGATTTTTCGGCCTCGGTCGCCAGACGGGGGCCTTTTGCCGCGGCGACAACCTGCACCGCCGTCGTCTCCATCGGGCGCGTATTGGCGTTTCCTGTTTCCACGCCGAC
>JAFEFK010000405.1 GCA_018240625.1 Pseudomonadota bacterium | reverse complement strand
GTCGAGCTTGAGGAAATAATCTGTAGCCATTTTCATTCTCCTGTTTCAATTAGGTTGCGCTGACCGGTAGACATGATGCTCCGGCAAGCCGATTGGTTAATTCGACAAGTGAATCGTAAGTTCTAGAAGATATATTGATAGGTCAGATGACGGGCCGCAAAATCAGGCTGGCGGCCCTGGCAGTCGCGAAACAAGGCTTAGTCCAATATCCATTCCTTCGAGTTGATAGTGCGGCCGAAGCATAAACCGCGCATTGTAATATCCCGGGTTTTCTTCGTTCGGGATGACTTCCACGCTTGCCGCAGCTAATGGCTTGCGCGCTTTCGTAGCTTCATTGGACAGGGCCGGATTGGCATCGACGTATTCATTGATCCAGCTCTGAAGCCAGCGAGTGAGCTCGTCCTTCTCTTTCATCGAACCGATTTTGTCGCGAACCATGCATTTCAGGTAGTGCGCGAAACGCGACACGGCGAACATGTAAGGCAGGCGAGCCGACAGATTATCTGACGCGGTCGCATCGACACCCTTGTCTCCGAAATACTTCTTCGGCTTGTAGAGCGATTGGGCACCGATGAATGCGGCCTTGTCGGTGTTTTTCCTATGGATCAGCGGAATGAGCCCATTCCTTGCAAGTTCATGCTCGCGCCGATCGCTAATTGCGATTTCAGTCGGGCACTTCAGATCAACGCCACCGTCGTCCGTGGGGAACACGTGGGTCGGAAGGTTCATGACCTCGCCGCCGGACTCGACGCCCCTGATCCTGGTGCACCAGCCGAATTCCTTGAAGGCACGATTGATATTCACGGCCATGGCGTAAGCGGCATTCATCCAGCCGTAATTCTCGCCCTTGTGACCATCGGTGTCTTCTTCGAAAGCGAATTCCTCGACCGGCTCCGACTTTGCCCCGTAGGGGAGACGCGCAAGCACCCGCGGCATGCAAAGTCCGACGTATCGGGAGTCGTCCTGGTCGCGAAGGCCCTTCCAGGCAGCATATTCCGGAGTGTCGAAAACCTTGCCGATGTCGCGCGGATTGGACAGCTCGTTCCAGGAATCCATGCCCATCAAGGTCGGCTCGGCGCCGGCAATGAAGGGAGCGTGCGCCGAACCCGCAATCTTGCTCAGGTCGCGAAGCAGTTGCACGTCGGTCGGCAGATGACTGAAGTGATAGTCGCCGATCAGGCAACCGAACGGCTGGCCGCCGAGCTGGCCGAACTCGTATTCGTAGATCTGCTTGAACAGCGGGCTCTGGTCCCATTTCGCATCGGGAAAAAGACGCAGCGTGCGATAAAGCTCGTTCTTCGAGACGTTCATCACCCGGATTTTCAGATTTGAATCCGTCTCGGAATTGTAGACGAGGTATTTCAGCCCACGCCATGCGCTTTCGATCTGCTGAAATTCCTTGGCGTGAATGATCGCGTTCATCTGTGCGGTCAGCTTCTGATCGATCCGCGCGATCATTTCCTCGATCGTATCGAGAACATCGCCCTTGATCGTCGTACCGTCCTTGAGCGCCTCCTTGACGAGTGTCGAGACTGCGTTTTCGACCTCGGTCGCAGCACGCTCCGTTCTCGGCTTGAAACTCTGCTTGAGCAGCGACGCGAATTCGTCTGCCTCGCTCGTCTGGCCTGCTACGCTTGCACCTTGACGTTCTGCTTCAACCGCCATGATCGAACAATCCTTACTTTTCAGTCGTGTCGGACGAAGTGTCAGATTCTTCGGCCGCGTTTGCGCGGTCGCGCAAGGAAGCCATCAACTGAGGATCGGCCAGCAACTTCTTCAACTGATCCTCGGCTGCGACCTTGCCATCCATGTAACGAAGCAGATTTGCGAGCTGCTCGCGCGCTTCCAGCAATTTAGCAGTCGCCGGCACCTGGCGAGCCACCGCGGCCGGGCTGAAATCGTCCATCTTGTTGAAGCGTAAATTGACCGACAGCTTTTCGCCCGGAGTTTCGCTCAGCTTGTTGTCGACCCGCATCGTGACGCCGGGCTGGATAGCGCCCATACGGCTGTCAAAATTGTCCATGTCGAATTCGAGGAATTTCCGGTCGGCAAAATTGGCCTTTTCTACACCAGGCGCATTGCCGGAGAGATCGGACATGACGCCCATCACGAACGGGAGTTCGATCAACCGATCGGCATCATAGGGGTCTTCGTAGCTGATGTGCACACGGGGTGCACGGTTGCGCCGGATAAACTTCTGGCCGCTATCGGTTGCCATCGGAGTCCCCTCTAAAAAATGTTTGTT